>JANWYM010000632.1 GCA_025055355.1 Abditibacteriales bacterium | reverse complement strand
CCAGCGCGCCGAAACCCTCTTCGGGTTGCTGCAAGATGCCGCCAAGTATGTCATTTGGGGCGCAGCGATTTTGCTGATTCTCAACGTGGACGCCAGAACGGTCGTGGGCGCGGCAGGGCTCGTCGGGATTGCGATCGGCTTCGGCATGCAGAGCCTCGTGAAGGATTTAGTCAGCGGACTGTTCTTCGTGTTTGAAGGACAGTTCGCGGTGGGCGATGTGGTGGAAGTCAACAACGTCCTTGGGACAGTGGAAGATGTCGGGCTGCGCGTCGTCACCCTGCGCGACGCCTCCGGTCAGCGGCGGTTTATCTCCTATGGTAACATCAACAGCGTCAACAATTACACCCACCGCTGCCTTGTCTATCGCATCAACGTCCCCGTTGTTGCCGAGCACGCCCCCGCCGCTGGCGACGCCCTTGACCAAGCCTTGGAGCGATTCCAGACAGAATTCGCCGCCTTCACCGCGCCGGTTCGGGAAGAATCGCTCACGATCTCTGAACGCCGCCATCTGCTGCGCTTCCTCCTCAGCGTCACGCCCTTTCGCCGCGCGCTGGTTGAACAGAAGCTCGTCCCCTATCTGACGGCGGCTCTCAAGGAAAGCAACGTCCCCCTGCCCGAAGGACAGGAGATAAGCCTGGTCTTGGAATACGGTAAGAACCTCTCCGAGAACCTCTCAGACGCCTGACCGACACATAGGGTCATCGCGTCTCGATCGGGGGCGAAACTGGTTCTTTGTTAGGTGGGGCTGCTTTCGCGCCATCGGTGGGACATCGCCGCTGGGCAACCGGTAGCGGTATGAATCTGATATAATATGACCTAAAGCGTTCTCGGGCGACGCAGGGTGAGTTCGCGTCGGGAGTAACGTGAGGGCAGTGAAAGAGTGAAAGGAGGATGACAATGTGGTGGAAACCGGCGTTGGGATTGATCTTAGGCGGGGCGGTGGGCGTCAGTTACAGCCTGCTCTTGGGGTGCAATAGCGGCTGAGGCATTCAGAACAACCCCATCGTGATGGGGACGCTGACGGGACTCTTTGGCTTGGCGCTGGCGACGGGGGGCGGGAAGAAGTGAGAACCGTCTTATCCGCAGAGGACGCGGAGACAATTATCCTGCCTCCCGAAACCGCCCGACCTGCTCCAACTTGCGCACGGTGGCGATGGAGGTGCGGCGGTGTTCGAGGGCGTGGTCGAGTTTGAGGCAGATGAGGTCATAAACGTCCACGCCGGGGATGTTCTTTTCCACGTAGTCGAACGCGCCCAACTTCATGCACTCGACGGCGTTGCTCACGTTGCCGTAAGCCGTCAGCACAATCACCTCCGTGAACAGGTCGCGCATCAGGGCGGCTTTCAAAATCTCCACCCCGCTGGTGGGCGACTCCATGAGCATATCCGTCAGCACGGCGTCGAATGAAGGGGTGCTGTCTTGAATGAGGCGAATGCCCTCCTCTTGCGAAGCCGCTGTGACCACCTCATGTCCTTCGCGCTGCAAGCGGCGCGCCAGCGCCGCGCGCACGTCCTCTTCGTCATCTACAATTAAGATGCGTGCCATGATACCTCCCCAAAAGTCCTCCTCGTCGTTGTCCCCGCAATTCATGGCGTCCCTCGCTGATAGCAGGGACGACTCCCTCACCCGTCCTTGACCGGTAACAGAATCACGAACCGCGCGCCGGCGCCCGGCGTGCCGACCTCGCGGATGACGCCTTTGTGCGCGTCAATGATGCCTTTGACAATCGCCAGCCCCAACCCCATCCCCTTAGCCTTGCGCGTGAAGAAGGGCGTGAACACCCGCTCCTTGTCCTCGGGCGCCAGACCGGGACCGGCGTCGGCGAACTCCACTTTCACATAGCGGGCGGCGCGGGGGGGCGGCACGAAACTCCGCACCTCCGCCTCGGTGGCTAACTGGCTGCTGATGGTCAGGTCGCCGCCGCTCGGTTGAAAATCTATCGCGTTCTCAATCATTTCCGAGAAGCACCGCTTGAGTTTCTTGGCGTCCACCATCACCGGCGGCAGGTCGTCCGCGAGTTGCAGGTGCAGCGTCACACAGCAGCGGGACGGAAGACAGTCCGCCGTGACGTCCCAGAGCAAGTCGTTGATGTTGCACGCGGAGAGCGTGATTTGCGTCGCCAGCACGAAGTCCTTGTATTCGCTTAGAATCTCCTCGATACGATAGACGTTCGCCATCACGCGCTCGAGCAGTGCGGGCGCGCCGGGCGGACATTGATATGTGTTGATGAGATAACGCAGTTCGCTGAGATTGCCCTTGAGCGCGAACACGGCGTTGCCAATCATGTGCGCCGAACGCGCCGACATCTCGCCCCATGCCGCCATACGCTCCGTTTGCAGCAAGCGGTCGTTGAGCCGCGCGCGGGAGATAGTGACCGCTAACTGGCTGGCGAGGGTTTTCAAAACGTCTACGTCCGTCTCGGTGAACTCGGCGGGAAGGTAAGCGAACATCGCTTTGCGGCGGCGCACGACGCGCAGAACGCCGATGAGTCCTTGCGTGCCTTCAATCGGCACCGCCAGAAAGGCGGCGATTTCTCCAGGGGGCATTTCGGGCGCGTGTCCTTTCCAACGGGGGTCGTTGCGCGGGTCGCCGGTGCGGATCGCTTCACGGTGCTGCGCCACCCAGCCCGTAAGCCCCTCGCCCAGATGATACGTTGTCTCCTCCTGTCCCACTTTCGCGCTCAAGGGACCGTGGGACGCGGCGAGCGTCAATACCTGCCGCGCCTCGTCCATAAGGAACACGGAAGCGTCGTCCGCCCGCAGGATCTCCCGCGCGCCTTCCACGACCCGGCGAATGAGGTGGTCAATGTCCACCGTCGAACTGAGTTCCTTGCCGATTTCAATGAGCGCTTGCTCCCGCGCCTGATGCTCCACCATCG
>JANWYM010000631.1 GCA_025055355.1 Abditibacteriales bacterium | reverse complement strand
ATCAAGATGAGATGCTGTTAGAGAAAGCCGAGCGCTGCGCGAACTGGCTGGAAACGCACTTCGTCGAGAACCATCCGATGAGTTTCGTCTCCGGCGGGGTGCGCGACACCTACAAGCCGCGCCAACTGTGGACCAAATATACGGCGGACTACCTGGTGCAAAATCTGGCGCTCTACATGCGCACGCAGAAGGAGGTCTACTTCCGACGCGCCCAAGCCAGCGGGAAGTTCCTGCTGCAAGCGCAGTATCACGACTTCGCCTGCAAGTATGACCATGATTTAGAGGAATGGGTTCGTCGGGGCTGGCAGTCGTTCGGGCGCGTTGTCGTGGCGTTGATGGCGATGGGGGAGGTCACTAATGAGCAACAGTGGTTGGACTGGGCAACCGACTGGGCGGATTACGCCCTGACCCTGCAATGGGGCGACGGCGGGTTTTACCTCATCAATGACACCTACTACAATTCCGACGTCGCCGCTGACGAAATCCGCGCCCTCATCCAAATGTATCGTGTTACTAAGCGTGACAAATATCTGAAAGCCGCTTTACATTTTGCCGACTGGCACGTGGAGCGGCAGCGGGAGGACGGGGCGTGGTGGTTGAGTGTGGACCGCCACGGCATCACGGTCAACGATTACGTCGGTCCAGGCGACGTGCCCAACATCGCCATCGCGCTCCTCATGGCGCATCAGGAGACGGGACGGGCGCGCTACTTCAATGCCGCCGTGCGCGCCTTGCAGTATTCTCTCACCAAACAAGCCACGCCAGATAGCGGCGCACCTTACCTCGATGACCCCAACGTCCTCTGGGGCTTCTGGTCGTGGGACCCTTACTACGATTACACCCTGTCCGCTGACCAGTCCACTCACCATGTGCGCGGCTACTGGTTCTTCCTTGACTACTTCTTCTCTCTGCCAGAGGACGTCCAAAAACAGCGCGCTAGTCAGCGTCTTACGTGGGAGGGCAAGGGAGCGGGCGCTTAGAGTGCGTCGCGTAGCCCTTCGTCCAAGGGGCGTTGTGTCTCTCGAAAATCGTCGTCGTTCTCCTCGTCGCCTTCGTTCTCGAACCTCAGGAACAACGATAATGAGGACGAGGACGATCTTCACTCGGCGCATGGATGATACCTCCGAACGTGCCCGTCGTTGCGGGCGCAGCAACCTCCTCTGTGGCAGCCGTCTCCGCCGCCGAGGATGGCTTCGCTCGGCGCGCTACGATATTGTCATGTGACGGAGTGTCCCGATGTAGCAAGGCTGGATGATTTCCCAGAAAATGGGAACCTAACCTGCGGAGGCAAATCCTTTATTAGTGACACGCAAATATAAGCCGAATTTCTTCGGAAAGCGGGGGAACGTGAGTCGTTGGGGCGAATCTCGCTGAAAGGCAAGTAGGGGAAACCCTGGACCCGAGCCCGTCAACTAACCCCGTAGGCTTGCCAGGGGCTTGTCCACCTTCGGACATGCGGGGGTGGATTTCGTTTTTTGGCGTGTCGCCTCGCGCTCATCCTCCGCGTTGCGAAGGAGTCGGCGGACACCGTCAGGAAGGAGAGGATGAAGATGCGAGTGTGTATGACCCATTATGCGTTCTACCCGACGACGGGTGGAGTGGAATCGCACCTACTGGAACTGAGCAGCGAGTTGGTGCGGCAGGGACACGAGGTCTTGGCTTTAGTGGGTTCTCGTGCGGGTAGTCCAGCGGAGGAAGAGATTCAGGGGGTCCGCGTCTTCCGCCGTGACTGGATGAACCCCGAGGTCCTGCGCGAGCGCAAAAAGGCGGCGGGATATGCCGCCCCAGTCGTCTGGCCGGAGTTGCAGCGGGAGATTGCTGACCACTACCGAACGTTCATCTCCGCACACCGCTGCGATGTGGTGCACGCTCATAACTTCCATCATTTCCTTCCCGAGTATGGCTTGGCGCTGACCGAACTGTATGAGGAAGGCGTGCCGTGTCTGCTGACCGTCCACGAGGTCTGGAGCGAGTTCATCTGCGAAGACCTCCTGGAGCGGACCCAATGGGACACAGTCATCACGGTCAGTCGGCACGTCGCGGAGGGCATCCGTCAACAAGCCCCGCACCTGAAGAACTTGCGCTTAGTTTACATGGGCATCAACACTGACCTGTTCTCACCCCAGAACGGCGCGAACGGCGCCGCCGTGTGGCGTGAGCGGTTGAACCTCAACGGGCGTCCGACCATGATCCACCCGGCGCGCATGTTGCCGTGGAAGGGTGTGGTTTACAGCGTGCGGGCGTTGGAGCTGCTCAAACGGGAGTTCCCGAACATCCTGCTTATCATCACCGACACTGACGACATCGTGGACTGGATTGACGAACTCAAGGGCTACAAGCGGGAAGTGTTGCAAGAAATCGAACGGCGCGGTCTCAAGGATAACGTGCTGTGTCAGACCTTCAACTACCTCGACCTGCCCGCCATCTACGCCAACTGTGATGTCGTCATCTATCCGACGATTGGTGAAGAGCCGTTTGGCTTGGTGCCGGTCGAGGCGATGGCGTGCGGCAAACCTACTGTTGTCAGCAAGAGCGGTGGGCTGGTGGAATCGGTCGTGGACGGTGAGACGGGGTTTATCGTCGAGAAGCGGAACGAGAAGATGTTAGCGCAAAAAATCGCCCTGCTGCTGCGCGACAAAGAGTTGGCGCGTCGCATGGGCGAGGCTGGACGCCGTCGCGCTGTTCAAACCTTCAACCGTGAACGCATGGCACGCGAGACGGTGGAGCTCTACGCCGCTGCGCTGCGCAAACGGCAGCGCATCCGAGCGCCGCACCAACCATCCGTGCAATGTCGGGGCGAGATGGCCCGACAGCAGGGCGAGTTCGTCATCGAGGGGGAAACCCGGCGCCGCAGGCTGGACAGACGCCGGAGGTGCGCTCA
>JANWYM010000630.1 GCA_025055355.1 Abditibacteriales bacterium | reverse complement strand
CGCAAGCGCGTCCCCTTCGCCAACCTGATTGACGCCACCGCCATGCTGCCGCTTGCCCTGCCCGGTCTGGTCATCGCCTTCGGCTACATGGCGACGTTCAGCAGCGGTGTGTTTGCGAACACTTTCCTCAACCCGCTCAATAATCCGACCGTGCTGCTCATCATCGCCTACGCTGTGCGCCGTCTGCCTTACAGCGTGCGCGCCGCCTACGCGGGATTTCAGCAAACCAGCGTCACCCTCGAAGAAGCCTCCCTCAACCTCGGCGCGTCCCCGATGAGGACGCTGGCGCGCATCACCTTGCCGTTGGTCATGGCGAACCTCATTGCGGGCGCGATCCTCGCCTTCTCCTTCGCCATGCTCGAGGTCAGCGACAGCCTCATCCTTGCCCTGCGCGAGCCATACTATCCGATTGCCAAAGCCATCTATGAACTCCTCGCCCGTATCGGCGACGGACCGTTCATCGCCAGCGCGATGGGGATTTTAGGCATGGTGCTGCTCACGGTCAGTTTAATGTTAGCGGGGAAGTTCTTGGGGAAGAGGATGGGGGAACTCTTTAGAGCAGGATGAATTCATGGGGCGCATGGGGTTCACGACCTCATACCCCGATAAACCCTATGAACGGCGTGAACCCATGAACCCGTCTTTGATGACGCCATCGCCTTGCGCAACACCGATAGGGAAAGGGCGGTATGACCTCACTCCTGCCGCTTCTTCAACGTTTTTGCATTGCGGGGGAGGAGAGGTCATTGGAACGTCGAAGAAAGAAACAGAGGAAAGACATGACATGCCAAATCACCCGACGTGAATGGATGAAAGCGGCAGCCGCCGCCGTGACTGCGAGCATCACCATGAAAAAATCAGCCATCAGCCAACCGTCCAGCAAACCCATCTTGCCAACCCATGAAGCGTCCCCGTGGTATCGCCGCGCCCTCGTCGGCATCGAAATCGGTCCGACGGGCGCAAACGACAAAGACCACATCTTCCTGTCGAAAGCGACGGGCGAGGCGTTCATCGAACACTGCCGTCAAGCGCGCGCCGAATACGTGGTCGTGTTCATGAAGGACCAAAACTTCGCCTACTACAACTCGCGGGTCGCCCGCAAGTGCCCCAACCTCGGTGCACGAGATTTGCTGCGCGAGTGTCTGGAGGCAGCGCAGAAAATCAACTTGCCCGTCATTGCCTACGTGCAGGTGCAATACGACACCTCCTCCTGGAACGCGCATCCTGAATGGCGGATGAAAGACAGCCGCGGAAAGGACATCGGGGGGCGGCTCTGCTTCAATTCGGGCTACATTGAGTTCATCAAGCAAGTTCTGGACGAGTTAATGCAGTATGCAATCAGCGGCTTCCACGTGGACATGCTCGACTACGGCTTCTCCCCGCCTGTTGGCTGCTGGTGCGAGAAGTGTCAGGCACTCTTCCGCGCAACTTACGGCGTGGCGATGCCGTCGGGGGTGACGTGGGACGACGCTTGGGAAAAAATGCTGGAGTTCCGCTACAACTCCAACACGCGTTTCTGTCAGACGGTGCAGGCGTTCGTGCGGGAGCGTCGCCCTGACGTTTCAGTTGATTTCAACTATCACGGCTACCCGCCGTTTGCGTGGCTGTCCGGTCAGCGTCCCGTGCAGCACGCGCTCAACGGCGACTTCGTGACCGCCGAGGGGCTGCCGTGGATTTTCGGGCATACGAACCCCAGCCTGCTATCGCTGTTCATGGCGGGGGCGCGTCCGGGCGGTCCGATGCAGGGGGTGTCCTCGCGGGGCGTCTTCGACTATCACGACTTCACTGTCCGTCCGGTTGCGGAGATGAAGTGGGAGGTCCTGACCTACCTCGCGCACGGCGCGCAGTTTACGATGGTGGACAAGTTGAACTACGACGGCAGTTTAGACCGCGTGGCTTACGAGCGTCTTGGCGAAGTGTTCGGCGAGGCGATTGCCAAGCGCGCATACTTCGGGCATCCCTCCCTGCCCGAGGTTGGGCTTTACTACTCCGTCCGCAGCCGCGACTGGTTCGGGCGCGAGGACAGCCCTCGATACATGGCAGCGTTCTGCGGCGCGCACAAGGCGCTGGTGCAGGCGCACATCCCCATGGGCTTCCTCATGGACGAGAACGTTTCCCTGGAACGCCTGCGCGCCTTCCCCGTCGTTTACGTGCCCAACGCCGCCGTGCTGACGGAGGAGGAAGTCGCGTTATTCGAGCAATACGTCGCCGAGGGCGGCAACCTGCTCATCACGGGACTGACGGGCTGCTGCGACCTTCGCGGCGAACTACAAAGCCGCTGCGCTTTGGAAAACCTCGTCGGCGCACGATTAAAGCAAGTCTTCGCTGAACACCGCGACAACTACCTCCGCTTTTCGTCAAATCCGCAATCCGCGACGGGCTGGCAGAGACGCATCGCCCTTGCCCTGTCGAAGGGCATCCCGTCGGACTGGGACATGCTGACTTACGCGCCGGTCGCCGCGTTTGCGCCGACGACGGCGCAAGCGCTCGGCGAACTTCTCGTCGCGCACCGCTCGCAGGATAACCCGTGGAGTCGGCACATGTCGGCGGACAAAGTGATCGGACCTGCCGTGCTATTCAACGCGCATGGCAAAGGCAAAGTCCTCTTCACGCCCTGCTCCCCCGACGCCGCCTTCATCGGCGAGTATCGGATGCCCGAGCATCGGCACTTCATTCGCAATCTGGTGCGCATCCTCAACCCCACACCCGCAGTCCTCGTCACCGCTCCCACCAACGTCGAAATCGTCGTCACCTCCGACGCCGGACGCAAGAGGTTACTCATTCACTTCCTCTGCTTCTGCGGTCCCGCCACGGCTACCGCCGCCGCCTTCCCGCACGGCAAGCGCGTGCTGCCGACGCTGATGGAAGAGCCGATGCGCTATGAA
>JANWYM010000062.1 GCA_025055355.1 Abditibacteriales bacterium | reverse complement strand
AGTCCTGCCCGTGCTTCCTTAAAAACGTGGCTCTTCGGCATCGCAGAGAATAGAGCCGTAGATTACCTCAGAAAACGTCGGCGAGAGACCAACTTCAGTGAGATGGACGATTCAGAGGATTCCCCTTCTTTTGCGGAGGGGTTGATTGATGAGTCTGTGGTTTCACCGGAGCAGGCACTCGTAGAGAAGGTAGCGAGAGAGAATCGGCGCAGGATCATAGACGCTCTTTCCCCAGCGTCTCGACAAATCTTTGACCTTTGGTCAGCCAAAGAATACAAACCCAGTGAAATTGCCGACATACTTGGCGTTCCAGTGAAAGAGGTAAACCGCCGACAGCAGCAACTGCGGCGCGAATGGCAACGGTGTATGAAGAGGCTGCACCTAAGCCCAGAGGATTTAATTTGAGGTGATGCTTCATGAATCGAAGAGGCATTGATTCCATGCAGCGCCAGAAGCGCAAAGCATACAGCGAGGAAGAGATGAACCGCTTGCTGGAAGATATCGCTGCCCGTCTGCGTGGGGAGCCTCCTTCAGAGGGGACGCTTCAGCAGATTTACCAGCAGTTGGTGGCGGAAGGAAAATTAGACCTGGAACAACTTCGCCGCTCGTGGGAGAACCTGGCAGAGCGTCTTAGAAGTCTGCAAGAGAGTCAAGAGCAGGAGGCGGAGGAACCGCCTCAGGCTGTGAGAGAGCAGCACGAAGATTATAGGAGAGACATGCCTACGGAGGTGAGAACTTTGAAGGATATACTGACAAATTTCCTTAGCATCGCCCTACCTCGCATGCTGGACCGAGGCTACGCTCTGAAACCTGCTAAGTCGGAAGGCTATGAGCATGGACGGCACGAGGCGGCTTACTATGTGGACCAGTCCATTCGCACGCATGTGCTGAATGGATTGTTTGCCGTGACGCGGCTGCTGGGATACTTGACGCGCGAGGGAATTGCGACTCTCAGCGATAGCGACTTTCGCCGTTTGCTGGCTCTGTTTGCAACGCATGACCTGCATAAGGATGAGGGGGTGGAGAAGGGCGCGCGGGGAGAGTTTGACATCGCGTTGCCGGACATTGAAGAGGAGATGCGGGCACTGGGTATCCCAGACTTCGTCGCTACAACGCCTGCCGAACACCGTCTGGCAATGATTCACACGCCCAGCCCTAAAGTGGGGGATCTTTCAACTTCCGATGTGCCCCCGGATACTTCGCGCCTTATCTCTTGGGTGCGGCTTGCGGATGCGCTGGCAAGTATGCAGTCGGCGCAGGAGTGTCGTCGCAGTGCACAGAACCGCCTGAACGAAGTGCTCTCTCGGCAGTTGCGCACCAACCCGCAGGCAGGGCGTCGCTTCTATTTCCACGAGTTAGATGACTACCGCGGCTTGTCCACACTGCTCATTCACCGAGCGACCACAGCAGTCTTAGAGAAGCGGTATGGGTTGTTCCCATTGCTCTTCTTTCCCAATGGGGTTCTGTATGTCGGTGCGGCGCAGATAAAGTTTGATGACCCGGAGGTGTTACGTAAGGAGATTGCAGAGGCGCTCCTCACAAGCATTCAGGAGAGCCTTGACCCCAAAGCGCGGACGATTGCCGCTGGTGCTATCCGCCCGGCGCAATCTGTCAAAGTGGACAAGTATGCCTATCTGTTTACTGACCGCAAGAGTCTGCTACAAGCCCTTGCTGATTTTGCCAGTCGCAAAGGGGAAAAGACGGTGCTCACACGGCGGTTTAGTGATCGCCTCTCTCGACAACTATCGCGCGCGCCCACAAAGAATGAGTTAGGACGGGCGTTGAACGGCTTCTGTAAGACCTACGATATTAACCTTCAAGATGAGCAAGACCCTGTTTTCTCCGAGAATTGGGCTTGTGTGTGGAAGTTTGCTGAAGGTGTGGAGAGCATCGCCAAGGCGTTGGTAGGTGAGAAAAGGGCATTGTGTTGGCTTTTCGCTCGATTCCACACACCGCCCGCCATCAGGCAGAGCATCCGCGACAACCTTAAAGATTTGACTGCCGGGCTGGTCGCTGACCACTGCCTCGTCATTGCGTATCATTATCTTTGCAGCGGCAGGTTTGGTTCGCGAAAGCAACCCGCCAATCAAGTAGAGGCGTCGGTCATCCTCAACGAACTGGTTCATCAATTAGACGCGGCGCTGCAGGACTTTGACACAGCAGAGCGTCGGCTGGATTACGTGAATGATGAGTTAGGCTTACAGTCCGATATAGCGCGTTACCTTAGTGGGCATCTAAGCTTCTCCTTCGCCTTCGACCGGGGCGTCAGCGTCACACTGCCTCTCTACAGCAAAGAACGATCACGGTCACATGCGCGGTTGTGCGTCATCTGCCGACGAGAGATTCCAAGCGAGATGGGCGATAGAATTATCAAAACGTCCATTGCTGAGCAGAATGCACTTGTTTTCTCCAACTTTGTCCTGCCCGCTGAAAAAGTGAAAGGACAGATGGTCTGGTGCCCAATGTGCTACTTAGAGTTTATGCTGCGCAAACTGATGGGACTGGGATATGCGGAAGGTGCTGATGCCGGCGACCGGCTTTACCTTTACTTGCTCCCTGATTATTCCTTCACTCCGGATTTCTGGGAGTTTGCGGAGAATATCCTTGAACCCTTTGCGCAGGTGACGACACTGAAGTTACGCCAGTTGGGGGCGGACGATAGCCCCTCGCTTCCGCGCCTATGGATTGAACATGGTGGACAAGTGGACCAAGAGATGATGAAGCGAGCACTGTCCCTCTTCTGTCGCGAAGCGGAACGGCTGGGACAAACCAATGAAAAGACCAGCCGTTTGCGTCGGGAGGAACCTGGAGAGCGGCTGCATATGCCGAAGATAGAAAACCCTAATTATCTCCTGCTTACTTACGAAAAATCTGCCTACAAGCCACGTCGCGGGCAACCTGACCTATCACCGACACGCTCAGAACTGTGGGCGAAGGCGGCTTATGCAGGGTGTCTGCTGCACCTGCTGTTAGGGGTGCGGGTCTACATCACGGACAAGCCCTACCTGCCGATGAGCCGTCCAGATGAGATGACAGCAGTAGTGCAGTTGGATGCGCCTCATCCCGTCCTGCGGGGCATCCTCGGGGGGAAAACTTCAGTCTCCCTTGCTGACCTGCAAGCAGGTGTGATTGATGTGCTCTCGGCGGCGTGGGAAGTCAATGCGGCACTGGCAGGAGGCTCCGGCAACCTGGACAAGCAGGTAGCTGGGGTGTTGGAGCGCCTCAATACGTCCCCATTAGCGGGAGCGACGTTTTACAAAGAGCGTGAACGGGATGATAGACCTGTTTACGACATCTTTACGCAGGGGTGTGACATACTGCTGAGAAAGAAAGGAGGAGAGACAATGGAGTTAGTCGAACAACTCACAGAGCGGTCGTTAGACCTGTTTCTGCCCTTAACGCGGCGTGAGGGGAAGGCGCATCGCTATGAGACAGTATTCCGCACCGCCGTGGAAGTCGTTAAGCGCAACCCTAAAGTAAGTGATGAGGAACTGATTGCCCGTGTGGGTGGAGCGATCGTCAAGCGGTTAGAACGAGTTAGTGGCGGGGCGGTGCCCCTCCACGGGGAGGAACTCAACGCTGCGGCGCTGGCATTCGCTCGTCTCGTAGTCAAAGACCTTTTCCGCGAACGCTGTAAGGGCAGTGCTGCCCGGCTTACGCACGAAGAAAACGCTCTTGCCGACGCCATCTACTTCCTCACTGACCAGAAGATTAGACAGCGGTGGGAAACCTACAAAGCGAAACAGGCAGCAAGCGGAGAGCCAGTTGAGGGGGTAGAGGAGGCAACGGTTGTCGGTTGATTTTGATACCGCCGATTGGATGGACGCACGCGGATAGACGCCCCCAAGGGGCTGTGCTACGTCCGCGTCCGTCTATCGAATCTTAGTGTCTTCGGAGGAAATGAACTATGGCTCGCAAAGAATCTGAACCGAAAGAACGGGAAACACCCATCAAGGACATCACTGTCTTGGGCAACTACAGCAAGTGGTTCCATCCTGCCATTCCGAAGTTTCGGCAGGGCAAATACGTGCAAGTGGTAGTGTTACGGGAAACCAAGTCCCATGCCATTTTCACCACCGAGGGACAGACCCTCGACGTGGAGCATTTGCAGGCGGGGGTCAAAATCAAGCGCCCCATTGACCGCATCGTGATGTATAAGCGCAAGCAGATTGCCCCAGAGCGGCGCACTGGTAAGGCGCTCATGAGGCAATTCGGAATGTCGCCGTCCCATGATGTCAAGGACAATAAGGGTAAAGTCGTAGTAGCGAAGGGTGAATGTCAGTTGATGGGCAACGCGTGTGGGGTTTGCCCTGACTGTATCCTTTACGGCTTCGCGGCTACTGCGGGAACTGGCTCACAGCGGGCACGGGTGCTCACCGACTCAGGCTTTGTTGTCCGCGAGCAATCACAGGTGATGCGGGACATCAAACTCAACGCGATTCAAGAGACGACAGCAGGTGGAATCGCAGGAGCGGCTTACGCCTCGCGAGAGAATGTGCTGCCACAGGTGTTCATCCCGACGGTGGAAACGCTGGTGGATGTGACCCCAGAGGAGTTCGTCTACGTGCTGGGCAATATCCTGAGCACCACCCGCTACGGGGCGGAGCAGAATCGAGAGGGGTTTGTCCGCAACCATGTCTTAGGTATCTACTTCTCCAACGTTGAAGTCTTCTCCAACCTGGAACTGACTCAACGTTACTATGACGCCCTTGCCCAGAGCGATACTGTGCCTGACTACCTATGCCTTGACAACTTCACCGACAAATGGTCAGAGGTTGCTCAACCTTTTGTCGAGAATGCCTGCGGCGTGGTCGTCGAGATGCCTGGCGAAGAACGGGAGGCGCTCCTCGCGGACGTGCGAAAGCTTTACAGGGATGAAGCGCGGTTAGCAACGTTCCTGAAGGCGTTGGATGAAGCGGCAGCGCGCTACGCGCGGGAGACAAAGAAGGGGGAGCAGCCAGCGGAGGAGAGTGAATAAGCCATGCGTGTTTACCGTTGTGACCTGACACTCCACGACTACCTCTTCTTCGCTACCACCGAACGCGGCAGGGTCGCAGAGACCGGGCAGTTCCTGCATAACTACGCTTTGACCTATGCCGTAGGTTGGGCGCGCTCGCCCTACCGCAATGAGATACAGCAGCCGCACTATGCACAGGAACTTTCAGAAGTCACCGACCGTTACCTGACCCCCGCCCGCTTGCTCAACGGGTCTTATGCGCTTGTGCAATACAACACCCTGCCCGAAACCTTCTGGTTGATGCGGGAGCAATCAGTGGGCTACCCTAACTGGGGCTTCATCAAGATGCTCAAACCGTTCAGCCGCTTTCGGTTTTACGCGCTCGCGCAGCGAGAAGTGACTTTCCCACGCTTCATTCGTCTGGGGAAGTTCATGGCGAAGGCAGAAATTCAGGTCGCACCGGCAACGGTCGTGCGGCGGCGCACCGATGCCTGTCAAGTGGAACCGCTCTTAAACTGGGAGGACTTAGCCGTCAAGCCTGTCCCCTACGAAGTCATCACGAGTGCGCTGCCAACACGGCTGGTAGGACATTCTCGGTTCGAGCAGGTCGAACACGTCATCGCTCGTTTCGCCGATGATAGCGAGGTTGTCCTGCCACTGCCGATGGGGTATCCAGGGGGGCAGTTATGCAGTTTGTGGTAGAGACGCTACGTTATGAACAAGTTGAAGAGCCTTTCATCGCCGACTTGTGCCCTTACCATCATCAGGCGGATACGCTGCGCGTTATAGAAGAGGTATTGAACGAACGACACACGGTGTGCCTCGTCAACACCAGTGTGACGGGCAGTGGCAAGACGCTGGCGAACTTTGCCGCGGCTATCCGCCGTGGAGAAGGCGCGCGGACGATAGGCGTTTACCCGACGAACGAACTCATCGCCGACCAGGCACGTTCGCTCATTGGTGAGGGACTGCTCAGGGTAGAAGATGTGGTGAAGGTAGATAGCGTCGAGTTAGACCATTTGCAGCAACTCTATCAGGTGCGCAGCCATATTGAGGCATTGCATCGCCTCGTCGGAGAGGACATGCCGCCCGTCGTGCTGACTAATCCTGACATTCTCTACCTTGCCATCTACAACCTCTTCGGCTACGGCAATCGGGTGCTGAGTTACCGTGAGCGGGTCTTCCAAGAAATTGTCGCCAACTTCCCCATTCTGGTCTTTGACGAATTCCATCTTTACAACGCTAAGCAGGTAGGGAACGTGGCCTTTACCGTGGGCACTCTCGCGCGGCTTGCTCCTGAACGACCGCATGTGTTTATTTTCTCATCAGCAACCCCGCACGGTGTTGAGTCGTTTTTAGAGCGGTTGGGACTAAGGGTCTGCGATGTTACCCAAGAACCCACGACCTGCGGGCGTGTGGTGTGCGAACCGGTAACTATTGATCTGATTCCTTGCGACCTGCACCACTGGCAGGAGATGGAGACGTTGGAGAATGTTTTGACAGACGCCTTAGCGTTTGCTGACCGAACCGGGGCGCGCGGGGCGTTCATTGTGGACTCGGTTTACGACGCTAAACGGCTGGCGCAACGGCTCATCGCACGTTATGGGCGAGAGCAAGTGGGTGAGGTGCATGGTTACATGCCCCGTGAGGGGAGAGTGGGTGCGCTGGAACGGCGCTACAGTGTGGGCACGACGACGATTGACGTAGGCGTAGACCTGACCGACAACAAGGCGAAGGAGTTTCTCGTTTTCGTGGCGCGCACGGGTGAACAATTCATTCAGCGATTGGGGCGTCTGGGCAGGCGCGGGCGCGAGCCAGACGCGATTGCCGTTCCGAACCGTGCGTGGGTGCTGGTGCCGCATTACGTCTACAACATTTTGAGGGATGAGATAACGACAGAGGAAGCCGCCAGCCTCCCACGCCAGCGGTTTCTTGAGCAGGTGCGTTGTGCCTACACGCGGCGCGAAGACTTTCGCCGCTACTGGTGGCGCTATGCACCGTTGGAGGCGGTCGCTGCCGCGCAGCGCATCCGCGCTCAGTATCTCAGTGATAGGATTGATGAGGTGACAGAGCAACTTCAGCGCACCATCTTAGACCTGTTCCGCCAGGTGCCTCCGGATTTGCCCCGTGAAGAAGTCGCCCGCATTGCGGGGGGCATCCTCGGCGACCAGCGACGGCTGTGGGAGGATCTGGGAGAAAGTATCGAACGCGAAGATAGCGATGGCAGGGTCTGGCGCGACTGGTATCTACCCGCCTTAGAACGCTTCCGTGAGGGCAGCGAATTGCAGGTTGCCCTCTATGACCGGCTGGATGAGACAGCAGGCTTGCCGCCGTTCAAAACTTACAACCTGCCCTTTGTGCTCCGACGGACGGAGTTCCGCTGCATAAGTCAGGAACGCTTTGAGCGACTCGTCCATGAGAAAGCGCCCGAGCAGGCAGAGGACATCTTGCGTCGTGTGCGTCGAGCGGAACCGTTGGGATATCTTAAAGTGGAGAGGCTGCTGGAAGGAGAACCGAATCGCTTCTGCTTCCAGATCCGCGAGTCAAGGATTGATGGACGTTTTGAGAAAATCATCAGGTTGGACGGCTTTCGGCTTCGACTTGATGCGCCCTTCTCAGTGGATGCTTTGAACGAGGTGCTACGGCAGCGACAGTTTATCTGTTGGATCAGCCAGAGCGATCCATGGGCATTAGCGCGAGAACAGAATCTGCCGGCGCTGTTTGAGGTCTATCCGCTCCAGCCAGTGAACGTCGCTGGACAATCCACCGTCGGTAGCCAACTCTGGAGTGTGGCTTTTGGACTGAATGCCTTCATGCTGGATGCCATTCTGCGCTGATCCTCAGAGGGCGGTGGGGAAGAGCAGTGAGGAGGTATCCAACGATGCCATATCCTGACCAACCCCGGGCTGACTTTCATCCTAACCCCCTGCTACGGTCCGCGCGGGCCTGAGGGATGGGGGCGTCCGCGTCAGGCGGATGAAACGACATGCAGAAAGAAGTCACTTCCCATGACCAGTTGTTCAAAGACCTGCTGCGGGGGTTCTTCCGTGAGTTTATGGAACTGTTCTTTCCCGATGCGGCGGGGCGGCTCGATTTTTCAACCGTTGTGTTCCTCGATAAAGAGGTGTTCACTGACCTGCCCAGCGGTCGGCAGCGCACCCTCGATTTGGTAGCCCAGGTGCAGACATACGACGGTCAACGGGAGTTGGTGCTGATTCATGTGGAGGTCGAGTCGCAGCCTAAACGACGCCCGTTCGGCCGGCGGATGCTGAATTATTACATGATGCTGAGCCTGCGTCATCAGTTGCCCGTGTTTCCAGTGGTGGTTTACTTGGCGCGGGGCGCAGGCGGGTTGGGGACGGAGATTTTTGAGGAGTCGCTGTTCGGCCGGCGGGTGCTGACGTTTGAATATCATCGCGTCGGTGTGGCGGACCTGCCCGCCGAGGCATACTTGTCCTCCCGTAATCCCTTGGCTTACGGTTTAGCCGCGTTGATGCAACCGGGCCGACGACGCCCGGCGGAGTTGAAAGTGTCCTGTCTGTTGGGCATCGCCCGCGCCTTGGTGGATGAAGCGCGGAAGGGGCTGTTGGTGAACTGCGTGGAGACGTATTTGCGGCTTGACGAGAGCGAGCAGGCGTTGTATGAACAACTGGTGGAACAGCCGGAGCAGAAGGAGGTGAAGGAGATGTTGACGGTGTATGAAGAGCGCGGGATGCAGCGCGGCATCGCCATCGGTGAGCAGCGCGGCATCGCCCTCGGGACGGTGCGCGGGAAGCGGGAGGCGACGCTGCGGTTGCTGCGCGGTCGGTTTGGTAAGTTGCCTAAAGCCGTCGAGGCGCAGGTGAAAGCGATGGAGAGCGAAGCGGAACTGGATGCGTTGTTTGATGCGGCACTGACCGCGCCGTCGCTTGAGGAGTTGGGGTTCAAGAGACAAAGAAAGCGGAGAACGTCCCACGGATGATACTACCACCCATAACGACTCGCAAGGATTCATATCATGTCGTCATCCGTGAGAGGGCTGTGACCCTGAAGGCGATGCTTTACAGTCTGGTGGTTCAACTGATGCCTGAGCGCGATGTGGTTCTCCCCGCTACGTTGGGGCGGTATGCACACGCGGCGCTGTTGGGGATGCTCAAGGCGGTGGACGCCGATTTGGCGCAGCGGGTGCATGATGCGCCGGGGGAGAAGCCGTTCACCGTCTCGCCCTTGCAGGGGAGGTTTGAGCGCGTGCCGCGCCGCGATGGGGACGGAGCGGTGATAAAGGGGCTGGTGCAATTGACAGCCGGGGGCGAGTATTGGCTGCGGTTCACGTTCCTGACGGAGGAGTTGTATCAGGCGATTTCGCGCTTCTTTTTGGAGTCGCCGTCGCCGGTGGTGCAGTTGGACGCCGGGCGGTTCGTCGTGGCGCGGGTGACGGCGACAGTCGGTGAGAAGGCGAGTTGGAGCGGGCACGCGACCTTTGAGCAACTGTGGGAGGAGGCACCGGGGCGGGAGCAGGTGCGGATGCGGTTCTATTCGCCCACCTGCTTCCGCGTGACCAAAGCGCCGGGGCGGTCGGCGTTCGTGGCGGAGCCGAGCCTGTGGCATTGCGTGCAGTCGTGGCTGAATCGCTGGAACCGCTTCGCGCCGTCGGAGTTCTTCTTCAACCGCGAGCGGCTGCTGGATTTCGTGGAGGCGTGCGGGCAGACGCGGCGGGTGGACATCCGCACGCGGTCGCTGGAGTTCGGGGCGTTTGGGCTGCGGGGCTTCGTGGGGAAGGTGGAGTGGGCGTTCTCCCGCGCGCTGGGCGCGTCGTTTGAGGGAGCGCGGATGGAACATTTGCTGCGGCAGGTGGATGCTTTAGCGTCCTTTTCATTCTACTGTGGCACAGGATACAAGACGACGATGGGGATGGGTCAGACACGACAGTGGATGGGAAGAGGAGATGTCCCTTCGGAGTCTTGAAACGAGTGGGCGCTCGCAAAGCCGCAAAGGGTGCAAAGTAGGTAGCAAGATGTCTGACGAGAAAACTTACATTCCTCTCTCCAAACTGAATACCTTCGTCTTTTGCCCGCGCCGTTTCTTCTACGAGTTCATCGAAGGGGAGGAGCGGAGTAACGAGTTTATCGAGGACGGGGCGATCAAGCACGAGACGGTCAATGAAGCCGCTGATCGTTTGCAGCGTGGGGAGAGGACGGTTTCGCGGCAGGTTTACGTCGCCTCGGAGACGTTAGGGATCAGCGGCTATATGGAGGTGCTGGAGGAAGTGAATGGTGTGCTGCGCCCAATAGAGTATAAGCGCGGGCACGTGGGCGACTGGTTTAATGACAAGGTGCAGTTGTGCGCAGCCATGCTCTGTCTGGAGGAGATGCGGGGCGTCTCGATTGCGTCGGGGGATTTGTTTTACATCGGTTCCCATCGGCGGAAGGAGGTGGTGTTTGACGAGGCGCTGCGCCAGGTCACGAAAGACATCATCGCACAGGCGCACGCGTTGGTGAAGAATCCCCAGATCCCGCCGCCGGTGAACGATGCGCGGTGCAACGGGTGCAGCGTCAAATCCATCTGTTTGCCGAGCGAGGTGGCGCTGCTACTCAGTCGGCAGTCGGCGGGGAGTGGGGACCGGTTGCCAGTGAGCAGTGACCAGTTGCCAGCGAGCAGTGACCAGTTGCCAGTGAGCAGTGACCAGTCGGCAGTGAGCAGTGACCAGTCGGCAGGGAGTCGTGAGCCATCAACTCTGCCGCGTCACGCCAACGCGGGGCGGATTCTGCCCTCGTTGGGGATGGAGCGGGTGCTTTACGTGGATACGCAGGGGGCATACATTCGTAAGGTGGACGAGCGGTTGGTTGTGGCGCAGCGGGACAAGGAGGGACAGGAGGAGGTGCTGCGGGATTTTCCGATTATCAATTTGGACCAGGTGGTGGTGGCTGGCAACGTGGGGTTCACGACGCCGGCGGCGCGGTTTCTGTTGCAGCAGGGGGTGCCGCTGGTGTTTCTGTCGTCGCGCGGGACGTATGAGGGGACGCTAATGCCAGAGATTTCTAAGAATTCGCTGCTGCGTCTCGCCCAGCATCAGGCATTGGCGGAAGAAGGGCGGGTGCTGCACTTGGCGCGGCGGTTCGTGGGGGCGAAGTTGGCGAACTACCGGGCGGTGCTGATGCGCTACAATCGGGGCTTGCAGAGCGAGGCGGTGGAGACGAGCATCAAGCGGCTCTACTGGCGGCTGCGGGAGGTGGAGCGGGCGGAGAGTCTGGAGCAGTTGTTGGGGGTGGAGGGGAACGGGAGCAGCGATTACTTTCGGGTGCTGGGCGAACTCATCAAGGCGGATTTGGGCTTCGCGTTCGAGGGGCGCAACCGCCGCCCGCCGCGCGACCCGGTCAACGCGCTGTTGTCGTTTGCCTACGCGTTGCTGACAAAGGACATGATTTCAACGATTTGTCTGGTGGGGTTAGACCCTTACGTCGGTTTTTATCATCAGGCGAAATATGGGCGCCCCAGTTTGGCGCTGGACATGATGGAGGAGTTTCGCCCGATTGTCGCGGACTCCGTGGTGCTGACCTTTCTGAATAACGAGATGGTGCACCCGCCGGATTTCGAGACGCGGGAGGGCGGGGTGTTCCTGAGCGAGGCAGCGCGGAAGAAGTTTTATCGTGTGTATGAGATGCGGAAGAACGACCACATCACCCATCCGACCTTCGGCTATCGGCTGCCGTATCGGCGGGCGATGGAACTGCAAGTGCGCATCCTTGCCAAGTTTCTCACGGGTGAGATTGATGACTACTATCCGCTGGTGGTCAGGTAGTGTGTCAGGGGGGATGCGCAATGTGCGGTGTGTGGACACAGTAGCAGAGCCTCGTAGCAGCGTGGGAGGGATGAAAGATGAACGTCATCGTCAGTTACGATGTGGAAGACGACAAACGGCGGGCTGCAATTCATAAAGCCCTGATGAACTTTGGGGTCTGGACGCAGTATTCGCTGTTTGAGTGTGACCTCAGCGAGCAACAACTGGTGCGGCTGCGGCACAAGTTGGAGACGCTGATGGATAAGACGACGGACTCGGTCATTATCTATCACCTGTGCGGCGGTTGCCATCGGCGGTTGGAGCGGATGGGCGTGAGTAAACGATTGTTGGAGAAGCAGGATTTGATTGTGTAAAGTGAGCCAGTCCGAGGGCTTCAGATTTTCTACCCTTCCCCTTCTCTGCGAGGGGTTCATCAACGACGATCTCCCTGGGGACCTCTCGCGGCGAGAAAGGAGGGCAGAAAATGCAGGGAATACAGGGATTTGTCTGTGGCATCGCACCGTTGTCGAGCGCATCAGTGCTTCGCGGCAACGAAAAATATCTAACCTCTCGCAAAACCTTTCAAAGAGCCCTCTGTCAAAGGGCTTACGGCGAGGGCTGTTGAAAGAAGAGATGTCCCTTCGGGGAATTGAAACAGGTGATTGACAACCGCCGCAACGCGGGAATCGTAGTAAGTTGAAAGAAGAGATGTCCCTTCGGGGAATTGAAACTTAGATTACCCTTTACTCGTCCTCCCACGGCGGCGGATGTTGAAAGAAGAGATGTCCCTTCGGGGAATTGAAACAAGGACAACCCATGCCCGAACCCTACCCCTATAAACGGTGTTGAAAGAAGAGATGTCCCTTCGGGGAATTGAAACGTCAATGACGCCATGGTCTTATGGGGTCTGAGGGATGGGTTGAAAGAAGAGATGTCCCTTCGGGGAATTGAAACTCGATATCTTGCCCCTCCTTGTGGGGGGGGAAGATCACCCTGTTGAAAGAAGAGATGTCCCTTCGGGGAATTGA
>JANWYM010000629.1 GCA_025055355.1 Abditibacteriales bacterium | reverse complement strand
GATTGCGACGATGAGATTCGTTCCCGGCGATGCGGGAACAAGGGCGAGCCTGTGAACGATGGAGAGGGGACCGTGATGCTGACTCAGGAACGTTGCCAGTTTCACTCGAGGATATCGAACGAGCAACTGCTTGCTTTCCTGCAGGACCCTGCTGCATATCCGCACCGACCCAAGAGCGTTCGGGTGGTCCAGACCCACGCGTCGTTCGTCGCGCTGGCGTTCCCTTACGTTTACAAGGTGAAGAAGGCAGTCAATTTCGGTTTTCTGGATTTCTCCACGCTGGAAAGGCGGCAATTTTTCTGCGAGCGGGAGGTGAAACTGAATCGCCGTCTATGCCCGGAGGTTTATCTGGGCGTTGTGCCTATTTCTTTGAAGGGCGGACATCTGACCTTCGGGGAGGGCGATGAGGTCGTGGAGTTCGCCGTGAAGATGCGGGAACTGTCAGAGGGGGACATGCTGCATCGGCGGCTGGAACGGGGCGACGTGAGCCCCCAGGACATAGAGCGCGTTGCGTTGACGCTGAAGGATTTTTACGAGAGCCAGTCCCCGACGGTGGAGGTGGAGTCATGGGGCAGAATTGAGCGGCTGCGCATCAGCACGGATGAAAACTTCCGTCAGACGGAGGCGTTCATCGGTTGGAGTTTATCGCGCCCGGCGTTTGAAGCGATACGGTTTTACACGGACGAGTTTTACGCCCGTCACGCCGCGCTGTTTGAGTCCCGCGTGCGCGAGGGGTGGATTCGGGATGGACACGGCGATTTGCACACGGCGCACATCCACATCAGCCCGCAGACGCTTCACATCTACGATTGCGTGGAGTTCAACGACCGCTTGCGCTACGTGGACGTGGCGAGCGACGTAGCGTTTTTGGCGATGGATTTGGATTTCCACGGGCGCGCTGACTTATCGCGGCACTTTGTCGCCTGCATGGCGAGGGCGTTGGGCGATGATAACATGCTGCGGTTGATGGATTTTTACAAGTGCTATCGCGCTTACGTGCGGGGCAAGGTCGAAAGCCTGCGCAGCCGCGAGAGGGAAATGCCGAAAGGGGAGCGGGCAGAAAGCCGCGCGCGCGCGCAGCGGTATTTTCGGCTGGCGTTGCAGTATGCCATCGCGGGTTCGGAGCCAACGGCGTTCATCGTCATGGGGCGCGTCGCGTCGGGCAAAAGCGCGCTGGCTCAGGCATTGGCGGACGAGTTGGGCTGGCCGGTGTTGTCCTCTGACCGCCTGCGGAAGGCGTTGGCGGGCGTCCCGTTACGGGGACGAACCGACGCTCCCATGCGCGCTGCGCTCTATTCCGCCGCGATGACGGAGAGGACCTACACCACCCTCTTCGAGAGCGCCACGAGGTTGTTGAAGGAAGGGCGCAGCGTTCTTCTCGATGCTACGTTCAGTCGCCGCGCGCACCGCGACCGGCTGCGCAAGCAGTTGAAGCGTTTGGGCGTTTCCTACCGCTTCATCGAAGCGCAAGTGTCCGAAGAGATCGCGCGGCGCAGGCTCCAGGAAAGAGATGAAAAACCTGACGAAATTTCCGACGCCCGCATAGAGGACCTCGCCGCTCTCAACCGCCGCTATGAACCCCCTCGGGAACTCCGCCCGGACCGGCTACTCGTCGTCAACACTGCCGCAGCGCCCGCCCTGACGCTCACGGAGGTCTTGAAGCAACTGGCGCGTTGCTCATCGTCCCTGCCTTAAGGGGGGGGTTGCTCGCCGCGCCGCTCGTGGGCTGGGCGCCTGAACGTCGTGACTTTTATCAGCGTGACAAAGCGAGGGGTTTAGCATGACAGAGGATTGTCGAAGGGGCGTTGTTAGGATAGAATGAACTTGTCAAGATGAAGTCCAAGGGGACGTCAGGTGTAGTGAAACAGACTGCTTGATTATGCAACTTCTTAAGACGTTAAATCCTATTCCTGTTTACAATCAGGGCGTCGCCGTTGCCATCGGTTTCTTCGACGGCGTGCATCGCGGGCACCAGGCGCTCCTGCGGGCGCTGGTGGAAGCGGCACGGCAGCGCGGATTGGTCAGCGTGGTCATCACGTTTGAAGACCATCCCGCCCGCCTGTTCAACCCCGACGCGGCTCCGTCGTGGCTGACGACACAGGAGGAGAAACTGCGGCATCTGGAAGAAATCGGTATTGATGCCGTCCACGTCATCCCGTTCACGTGGGAGGTGGCGAACCTTTCGGCTGAGACGTTTTGCGCGCGCGTTTTGTGCGAGCAGTTCCATGCCCGCGTCCTGGTCTGCGGACCGGATTTCGCGTTGGGCAGAGGACGCCAAGGCGACGTGCCGTTTCTCCAGGCGAAGGGGCAGGTGTTGGGCTTTGAGGTCGTCATCGCCGAGCCCACCGTGCAGGACGGTGACATCGTTTCTTCGACGCGGATTCGCCATCTCGTGCAGGAGGGCAAGGTCGAAGAAGCGCGGCAACTGATGGGGCGTCCGTTCCTTCTGGATGGCGTCGTTGTGCGCGGGCAGGGCTTGGGGCGGCAGATCGGTTTCCCGACAGTGAACCTCGCTCCCAACGAGAAAAAAGTGCTGCCAGCGCGGGGCGTTTATGCCGTGCAAGCCGAATGTGAAGGCAAAACGTATCCTGCTGTCTGCAACATCGGCGTGCGCCCGACAGTGGGCGGCACATCCCTCAGCGTGGAGTTTCACGTTTTGGACGCGCCTGATTTTCAAGCGCCAGCAAAAGCCAGCCTCGCGCTCATAGCACGGCTGCGCAGTGAGCAGAAGTTTCCTTCCGTGGAGGCACTCGCCGAACAGATTCGGAAGGATGTAGAGAAGGCAAGACAGATGATGCTGTTGACGGAGGGCACGGACGACGTTGACACTCCTGCCAAGTAAACTTTCGCGTTGCGTCCGGGGACTGTCAACGCAGAGGGGGTTGGGGA
>JANWYM010000628.1 GCA_025055355.1 Abditibacteriales bacterium | reverse complement strand
CCCCACGGGGAGGGGTTGCGGGAGGGGAAAGAAGGTCTCCGCAACCGCGTAACCTTGGTTGATGTGATCCCTACTCGAAGGAACATCACAGGGCGTCCTTGCGAGCGCAGCGGAGTAATCCCCGCGCTACCGTTATCTTCCCCGCAGGGGATTGCTGCGCGGCGCTCGCAAGGACAGGCGTTTTCGAGGGCGTCGAACTTGAACCGTCCTCGTCGTCGGGCGTTGGTGAGTTCTGAACGAAGTGAAGAAGCGGGCGACGACGAGGATGGTTTGCGAAAGGGGATTTCATCTGTGAAACGTTACGTGAGCCGCCGAGAATTTCTGGTGCAGTCTGGCGCGTTCGGCGCGGGGCTATGGCTGTCTGTGCGGGGCGGTTGGGCGCAGGGTCAATCACCCAACGAGAAACTCAACATTGGCGTCATCGGCGCGGGCGGGCAAGGGGGCAGCAACCTCAGCGTCGTCGCGCAGACGGAGAACATCGTCGCGCTGTGCGACATTGATGAACATCGCCTCAACGAGGCAGCAGCGCGGTTTCCGAAGGCGCGGAAGTACACCGACTGGCGCAAACTGCTGGAGCAGAAGGACGTTGACGCCGTAACGGTCAGCACCCCTGACCACGTCCACGCCCCCGCCAGCATCGCGGCGATGAAGTTGGGCAAGCACGTCTACTGTGAGAAACCCCTGACGCACTCGGTTTACGAGGCGCGGATGATGGCGCAGGTCGCCGCTGAGATGAAGGTCGCCACGCAGATGGGCAACCAAGGACATGCCGCCGGCCACACCCGCCGCTGTGTGGAACTCGTCCAATCGGGCGCGCTGGGTCCGATTCGGGAGGTTCACTGCTGGACCGACCGCCCCTTTTGGCCGCAGGGCATTAATCGCCCGACGGATACGCCGCCCTGCCCGCCGCACGTTCACTGGGACTTATGGCTCGGACCGGCGCCGGAGCGTCCGTATCATCCGATCTATCATCCGTTCAGTTGGCGGGGCTGGTGGGACTTCGGCACAGGTGCGTTGGGCGATATGGCGTGCCATTGCATGGACATCCTGTTCTGGTCGCTGCGCTTGGGCGCGCCGCTGACGGTAGAAGCCGAGTGCGACGCCCGTTATCCTGAAACCGCTCCGAAGTGGAGCATCATCCGCTACGAGTTCCCGGCGCGCGGTGATTTACCCCCCGTCAAACTCACATGGTATGACGGCAGAAAATACCCCCCTGCTGACCTCATCGAAGGCGAGAAGTATCCCGACAACGGGACGCTCTTCATCGGCGCGAAGGGCAAGTTGCTGTTGTTGGACGTCTACGGCAGCAGCATTAAGTTGCTGCCCGCCGCGCAGTTCAAGGACTTCCAGCCGCCCGCGCCCTACCTCCCCGACTCGCCCGGTCATCACGCCGAGTGGATTCAGGCGTGCAAAACTGGCAGCCCAACTGGCAGCAACTTCCAATACGCGGCGGCGCTGACCGAGATGGTGCTGCTGGGCAATGTCGCCCTGCGCGTCGGCAAGAAAATCGAGTGGGACGCGGCTAACCTGAAGGCGAAGAACTGCCCGGAAGCCGACCAATATATTCGGCGTGAGTATCGCAAGGGCTGGTCGTTGTAGATGATTGAACCCCAGCGATACGGAGAACCGCGCCGCTCCCCAGTGGTCGCAGGCTTTATGCCTGCACATGGACGCAATCACAAAAGAGGGCAAAAGTGACGCAGTTGCCGCCATTCCTTGCGCGGCAACTGCGTCACGCTTGAGGGCGTTAGATTCTCCCTGTCCTCCGTGTCTTTACGCGACGTTATGAAGTTACTCATCCACCCACCCACAAGTGACGAGTGGTTGTCGGCAATCCGCAACGTCTCTTCTGAGTTGCAGGTAGTCAACGCGCCCGACCCCGCCACCGCGTTGCGGGAGGTCGCAGACGCCGATTGCTTCTTCGGCATCATGACCCAAGAGTTGCTGCACGCCGCCTCAAAACTGCGCTGGATTCAGGCGCCGATGATTGGGCTGGAACGTTACATGTTCCCCGAACTCATCGAGCATCCTGTCGTCCTGACCAACATGCGCGGGACGTTCTCCGACGTCATCGCCGACCACGTGCTGGGGTTTATCCTCTGCTTCGCGCGCGGCTTTCACCGCTTCCGCGATGCGCAGGCGCAACGCGAATGGGCGGGGGACTATGACTTCATGTATCTGCCCGACCACACGCTGGGCATCATCGGCTTGGGCGGCATCGGGCGCGAGGTTGCCCGTCGGGGGCATTGTTTGGGGATGAGAGTTATCGCTATTGACCCGCGCACGAAGGAGGCGGAGCACGTCCAAGAACTGCGCGGCGCGGAGGCGTTGCCTTGGCTGCTGAACGCCGCCGATTTTGTCGCCATCTGTGCCCCGCACACGCCCCAGACGGAGAAGATGATTCGGCGCGCGCAGTTGCGTCAGATGAAGAAAACCGCCTTTCTCATCAACGTCGGGCGCGGTATCATCGTGGACCTACAAGACTTGACTGACGCACTACAAGCGGGTGAAATCGCCGGGGCGGGACTGGACGTTTTTGAAACCGAGCCGCTACCGTCCGACCATCCGCTCTGGACGATGCCGAACGTCATCATCACGCCGCACGTTGCCGGCGTCGCACCGCGCATCGTTGGCCAACGGCAGTTGGGCGTGCTGCTGGACAACCTGCGACGGTTTCTGAATGACGAGCCGCTGAACAACGTGGTGGCAAAGGAGCAGTGGTTTTGAGGACACCACCAGGGCAGGCTGCTCGCCAGCCCACAGACATATCCCTCCGGAGGTATCATCATGGCTGGATTTACCACGCGTCCGGTGATTCAGGGGCGGCGCGGCGTCGTGACGGCGGGGCATTACCTCGCGGCGGCGGCGGGCTTTTGCATCCTGGAGCAGGG
>JANWYM010000627.1 GCA_025055355.1 Abditibacteriales bacterium | reverse complement strand
GTGCACGCCTACACCAACTCGCAGAAGTTGCTGGACATGGTCGCCAAAGACCCCCGCGACGCCCGCGCGGCGGGGATGAACATCGTCCCGTCCGAGACCGGCGCTGCTCGCGCGGTTGGGCTGGTCATCCCCGAACTTAAGGGCAAGTTCCACGGCATGGCGTTTCGCGTCCCGACCAGCACCGTGTCGGTCATTGACTTCACCGCCCTGCTCGGACGCGCCGCCAGCAAAGAGGAAATCAACGCCGCTATGAAGGAATACGCCGAAGGACCGATGAAAGGCATCCTCGCCTACACCGAAGAGCCGCTCGTGAGCAGCGACCTCAAAGGTAACAGCCACTCCTCCATCTTCAGCGCGCCAGACACGGTGGTCATTGACAACATGGCTAAAGTCGTCTCCTGGTATGATAACGAGTGGGGTTACTCCTGTCGGCTGGGAGATTTGGTAGCGTATATCGCCAGGAAAGGACTGTAATCCGAGCCGCGACGGTGATGGAGCGGAACAACAAGACACCGCCTCCTCTGGGTTCGCTCAGAGGGGGCGGCGTTTCTATTTAGCCTGGGCGATTGGAGGTTTTTTGTCGCGAAAGCCGCTGAGCGACTCCCCTCCCTCGTGGGAGAGATGGGAGAAAGGAACGATGGCAATCGCGTCACGCATCGTCTCTCACCCGTTGAGAGACCTTGACCCGCTCACAAAATATACCGGCTCAAGTCCTCGCTCTTCACGATGTCCTTCAATTTCTCCCGCACGTAAGCGGCGTTGATGGTGAAGTTCTTGGGCTCGATGTCTGGGGCGGCGAAGGAGATGTCTTCGAGGACGCGCTCCAAAATGGTGTGCAGCCGCCGCGCCCCGATGTTCTCGGTCTCCTCGTTGACCACGCGGGCGAGGTGGGCGATTTCGGCAATGGCGTCGTCGGTGAAGTGCAGATGAACGCCTTCGGTTTCCAGGAGCGCCTCGTATTGCTTGATGAGGGCGTTGCGTGGCTCGGTCAGAATCCGCTTGAAATCCTCCTCGCCTAAGGGGTCCAACTCCACCCGCAGGGGGAAACGCCCCTGCAATTCGGGGATAAGGTCGGACGGCTTGGAGACGTGGAACGCACCGGCGGCGATGAAGAGGATGTGATGGGTGCGGACGTGACCGTATTTGGTGAGCACTGTCGAGCCTTCGACAATCGGCAGGATGTCGCGCTGCACGCCCTCCCGCGAGACATCCGGACCGTGCCCGCTCTCGCGTCCGGCGATTTTGTCCAACTCATCTACGAAGATGATGCCTGACTCCTCGACGCGCCGAATCGCCTCGCGGATGATTTCGCCCCGGTCAATGAGTTTTTCGGCTTCCTCCCGCGCCAAAATCTGCCGCGCTTCAGAGACGGTGACGTGGCGACGTTTCTTCTCTTTGGGGAAGAGGCTGCCCATCGCACTCTCCACGTCAAACATCATCTCCTCGGGACCCTGCGGGGTGAAGGCGCGGAGCATCTGCGGGCGCTGCTCCTCCACCTCGACTTCGACTTTGGCGCTCTCCATCTCGCCCTTGAGCAGCCGCTGACGCATCTTCTCGCGCAGCCGCTTGTGCTGCTCCATCTGCATGCGGTAGGATTCGGAGGCTTCCTCCTCCTCTTCTTCCTCTTCTTCCTCGCGGTCGTGCCGATGAAAGAGGACCTCGAACGGGTTGCGCCGTTGACGCGCACGCGGGACAGGAGGTGGGGCGAGTAAATCCAGAATGCGCTCGTTCGCCAACTCCTCAGCGCGCTCGCGCACCTCCTCAAACTTCTCCCGCTCCACCATGCGCACCCCGACCTCCACGAGGTCGCGCACCATCGCGTCCACGTCGCGCCCAACGTAGCCGACCTCGGTGAACTTAGTGGCTTCCACTTTGATAAACGGCGCGTTGGCAAGGTGCGCCAGCCGCCGCGCGATTTCGGTTTTGCCCACCCCTGTCGGTCCAATCATCAGGATGTTTTTGGGGATGACCTCCTCGCGCATGTCCTCAGCCAGCTGCTGCCGCCGCCAGCGGTTGCGCAGTGCAATCGCCACCGCCCGCTTGGCGGCGTCCTGCCCGATGATGTATTTGTCTAATTCGGCGACGATTTGCTTGGGAGTTAAGTCGTGCATGAGGTGTCTGAGGGTTGGCACGTTAGCACGTTGGCACGTTGGCATGTTGGCATATTGGCACGTTGGAACGTTAGCAGGTTGAAACGTTGAACCTACCAACGTGCTAACGTGCTAACATGCTAACGTGCCAACGTGCCAACGTGCTAACGTGCTAACGTGCCAACGTGCTAACGTGCTAACGTGCCAACGTGCTAACGTGCTAACGTGCTAACGTTCAACCCTCACGTTGTCAGCGTCTCCACGGTGATATTCTCATTTGTGTAAACGCAGATGCTCGCCGCAATTTGCAACGCTTCGCGAGCGATGCGTTCGGCGTCGAATTCCGTGAAGCGCAGGAGCGCTTTCGCCGCTGCCAGCGCAAACGCACCGCCACTGCCGATGGCGATAACGTCCTCATCAGGTTCAATCACGTCGCCCGTGCCTGACAGCAGCAGCAAATCTTTTGCGTCGGCGACGACCATCAGCGCTTGCAGATGACGCAGGGCGCGATCGGTGCGCCAGTCCTTCGCCATCTCCAGGGCGGCGCGGCGCAGGTTGCCGCGATGTTCTTCCAGCTTCCCCTCGAACTTCTGGAACAGCGCGAAGGCATCCGCGACGGAGCCCGCAAACCCTGCCAGCACCTTGTCATGATACATGCGGCGAATTTTGGTGGCGTTGTGTTTGATGATTTGATTCTCCATCGTCACCTGTCCATCGCCCGCGATGGCGACCTGTCCCTTACGACGCACGGCAACGATGGTCGTTGCATGGAACATGGTTCATGTTTCATGGTGGATGGAGAGGCTGTTGCATTGACC
>JANWYM010000626.1 GCA_025055355.1 Abditibacteriales bacterium | reverse complement strand
TTCAAGGAAAAGGTCGAAATCAAAGAGACAGCGGTGGACGTGGACGTTCTCAAGTCCTCCGTTAAGGAGGCGGTGCGGTTGCTGTTGGGCAGCGGGAGCGACGAGCATAAACCTTACGTGGTGCAGGCGGGGGACACAGGGGTAGCGATCGCCAAGAAACTCAAAATGCCTCTCCACAAACTGATGCAACTCAACCCCGGCGTCAAGTGGAACCGCCTGCAAATCGGGCAGGAACTCAACACCACCGAAACCAAGCCGCTATTGACCGTCGTCTATACGCGGGAACTGACATGGCGGATAGATGTGCCTTACACTTTTGAGGAAATCGAAGCGCCGCACCTACCGCCGCACACCATCAAAGTTCAGCGGCGCGGGCAGGACGGTAGAAAAGAAATCACCGCCCGCATCACCTACGAAAACGGGCGCGAGGTCGCCCGCCACATCATCCGCGAGAAAATCCTGAAGCCGGCCGTGCGGCAGGTCGTGGTCATGGGCCCGTCGGGGTAGTCCGTCGCGGCGCGACGGAAAAGACCCGCGATAGCGTCGTGGACTACATGAGTCAGGGGCGCGGGCATCCTGCCGACAGGGTGTTGGGGCTACGCGGCTTTTCCCTTTCTGAGCATTACCGCCTGCACTTCCGCGTTCAGTTTCTCCCAGACCTTCTCCAGTTCCTGCACGTGCGCCCGCGTGATCTCGTGGGGCGTATAGGCGGCTTGCACATACAGCTGCGTCAGCGACACAACTTCCTCTTTGAGGTGTTCCAGCGGCTGCGGTAGCAGGCGGGCATATTCGTAGGGGGTTTGATGTTCCTTGCGCGGGCAGCGGAGGTATGCGGCGTAGTCCAGCAAACCCGTATAAGCGTATTCGACGGCTTCCTTGGGGGACAATTCTTCCAGCAGCCGTTTGTTCGCGAACGGATTGGTAAACCTCTTCCGCTTAGCGGGAGCCGCCGCAACGTGCGATGACCTACCGGGCAAACGCAGCCACGCGAGTAGGCGCGCCCACCACGCGGCGAGCCGCGCCGCCCACAGCGCCAGCCACTCGCGCACCATCGCAGGAACATCCCGCAACTTCGCCACCTGGCGCTTGATTTTGTCGCGGTTCTTCCAGAGGAGATAGAGGAGAAGCAGGAGGAGCAGCAGCAACAGCAGCAGCCACCAAGGAAAACCGAATTTCCGCGAGAACGACGGCTGATTCGATGATGATTTGTCCTGCGACTGATTTTGCTGCTGACGGTTTTGGTTCTGGCGCTGCTCGGACGAGCCGCCCCCTCCACTGCGCGCGCTCCGCGACGGGTTCTGGCTCTTGCCCTGACCGCCCTGTCCTGCGCCCGCTCGTCCCGCTGTCCCTGAGCCCTTTGCTGTGCCACCTGTCGCGCCTGTCGCGCCCTCAGAGGGCTTGCCTGCCCCACTGCTGCCCTGCGGCGTTCGCTGCGGACTCTCGCCCGCGCGCGACGGCTGCGGATTGTCTGCGCCAACGTGCCCCTCTCCCTCGCCCATGCGCTTCAGCCGCGTCGGCTGTCCCTTGGGCTGGCGCACGCCTTCCAGAGCGGAATCGGTCTGAATCTCCTGCGTCGTGGGCGTGCCGCGCGCAATCAGTATCTTGCTCAGGTCTTTGATGTTTGTCGTCGTGCGGGGAATCAACGCCGCCACTAACAAAATGCAGGCGATGACGAACGCGCTAACCGAAATCCACAACGGCGCGACGCCGCGTGACAAAGCGACGCCGCGTTGCTTCACGTAAATTCGCAGCCCCGATAAACTTGTCAGTGCCAACACCGCCAACGTGCAGAACGCGTAGCCCGCCATCCAGTAGAAGCCGCGTCGCATTGCCTCCGCGCCGCCCGCCGCCAGCAAGCCCTGCGTCAGCCCGAACACCACCAGGGCGCCCAGCCCAAACAATATCACCAGCCGCCCCGGATGCCGCACGCGCCCCCGCAATACCCCCTCCTTCTCCCCCTTACCAAGGGGGAGAGTCGAGAGGGGGTCTACCTCGCTTGCCGATGATTTGAACAACTTGCCCAGCAGCCCCGAACCCGTCTCGTCCGCGACGCCTTCTTCCGCTGTGCACTCATCCGTCAGTTTGTTGATCGCCCACCATGCGACGCCTACCAGAGCGAAGTTAAAGAGGAGCGAATTGAGGACGGCGATGCCGCTGCCCGTCAGCGACCCCGCGCTGCTCGTGAAGCGCAGCAAAAACAACGCCATCACTAACGCCAAGCCCACAATGTAAGGCGCGGCAATCGCGTCGCTGCCGTATTTCGTGCGAATCCGCGAGATGCACACCACGCCCAACAAAAACCAAAAGAACACCCAGCGCAGCACCTCATCCCCCGTGCGCGTCAGCACCGCGCGCACCTCGATGAGGAAGTAAGCGAAACTCCCGACCATCCCCAAAATGCCCAGCGGGATCAGCACATCCGTCAGCAGGTCGAATGGCTTGCTCCCGCCCAACGGGTTCGCCGTCATCGTGCCCCACGGGACCTCAGGGGGAAGGGAAGACCGGTTGTTCCGAGTGGAAGAAGTCATAAGGTTACGTCACGCAATTTCTTCGCCGTCGCTTAAGACCGTATCGTCCAGCGACTGGGCGTCAAGGACGCGAATGAGAAGCGTGTCCAGCACGTCGTCGTCCATGATGGACTTCAGATGTTTGACGATGGCTTCAGGCACATCGGAACGGCTGCGTCCGCTGTCGTTGCGAGCGCAGCAAAGCAATCTCCTGCGTTCGGAGGGGATTGCTTGACTTCGTTCCTCGCAACCGCTGTGCTTCTCGCTATGACACCTATGCGCCTGTTATGGCGAGCTGTCCACCTCTGATTTTGGCTTGTATTTTCCGTTGTGTCAATCAAAACTGCTTAATCCCCAACTCTTCCAAATCCACCTCATCCCGAATATGGTAACAATCAATCC
>JANWYM010000625.1 GCA_025055355.1 Abditibacteriales bacterium | reverse complement strand
TCAAACTTCAGAACGAAGCGGTTGAAGAGCAGATACACCTCCCCTTCCAACTCCGCATAGAGTTCCTTATGTTGGTGGAACGGGGCGAGGAGCGGGCGCAGCAGGGGCTGACAGCGCTGATAGAGGGTCCGAAGGGCATCGTTGTCGCCCCTCTGGGCGCGCCGCACTAACTCAGGCAACCCCTCCAGGGTAGCCGCTGTGTCTGCCTTGGCTCCCCCCCGCCTCGGGCGCGGGCGGCGGGATCCCATTGCTACTCCCTCCTATGCGGCGTTCGGTCCTCGATAACATATCCTTGGGGCACTGTAAAGAGCGAATCAGGAATCGGCACACCGACTTGGATGTTTTTATACTCCCTGACATAACGGTAATCTTCACTTTGTAATTCCCTTTTCACAACCACCGCATCCTTCCGAAGTAAATCACATCGAACGTCGGCGATGGGGTCGTTTTACCTACAAAATTAAACTCTTGTGTTTTGCCCTTTCTTTCAAAAATGTCTGTCATAGAGGACAAAGCGCAGCCATGACATTTTCATCCGGCGTGGTGTCTCAGTTGAGACATCAGCAACTCCAGTATCACACCTCTAGCGCTCCTCACGACGTATTTTTACCAGCTGGTGTGGTATATGCTCCATAGCAGGCTTGTTCAACGCCGTTGCAACAGACCCTGATTGCTAAGTTATATGGTAAACCCCGTAATGTGTTGAGGTGAAAACATTATGCGCACCTTCCAAACTCTCGTATTGACGTCATTGATAGCGTGGATAGTTGCCTATGCTCTCACAGGCTGCTCTGCCCCCCGCAGTGAAAAATATCAAAAGTATCAACAGATTGTTAAAGAGAGGACTAAAAAAGAGAATGTCCCGCCCATTAAAGGTGGGGAGTATTTTGCCTCTCATCCCCAGGCCTCGGCATCGGACTACCATTTTGCCTTGGGGGAAGCCTACCTTGCGCGAGGACAGACAGACAAGGCACATGCCGAGTTCGCCAAAGTAGTTCAAATTAACCCCTATCATCAACGCGCCTTAGTTTATCTGGCATATTTCTTTGCGCAAACAGATGATAATCTGATGTTCAACATCTTTACACAGCGTCTCCGCCAGTGGAATCCTAAGAGTTCGGTGCTGCGCGAGATTTTGGCGGTGCGCGCCATTCGTCGGGGCGACCTCGCCAAGGCGGAAAAAGAGTTGCGGAAGGCTCTCAAGTATAATCCTAACTCTCTGGCGGCACGCTTGGGCTTGTCTATCGTCTATCAGCGTCGCAACGACGACAAACGTGCGGCGGCAGAACTGGAATCTATCCTTAAAAAAGCGCCCGAGCACCAGATCGCCCTGTGGGAGTTGGGCAACTGTTATTGGCGGATGAACCAGCGAGACGAAGCGGTGAAGCAATATGATAAATACCTGAAACTTTCCCCCAAGTCGCTGAAGGTCCGTCTGCAATTGGCGACAATGTATCGGGAAGCCGGTCTTCTTGATCGGGCGCTGGCGCTCTATCAGGAGGCGCGGCGTCTGGCTCCTCGCGACAATAAAATCCTCGTTGAATTGGCCCATACTTATCTCTTGCAGGGCGACGCCGATCAAGCGCTGACCTGCCTCAACCAGATCAAGGCGCGGTCTCAAGGGGTGGTCTCGTCTGAAGTGCGCCAGTTCATCAGTGCTGCTTACTTGCAGAAAGGGGAGGCGGCGCGAGCCGAAGCCGGGATCCAAGAGGGATTGCGACGGACGCCGCATCGAACGGCGCTGCGATTGCATCTGGTCACGCTCTACTTAGCCCAGAAGAAATATACCGCCGCGATGGAGGAATGTCAACGCGTGCTGGAGATAGAGCCAGGGTCGTTCGCTGCCCAATTTCAGTTGGCACGAACCTATGAATTGATGGGCAACCACGAGCAAGCCATAGCCACCTACCGGCAACTTCTCCGCGTGCAGCCAGATGCGCCTGAAGTGTTAAACAACCTTGCTTATCTTTACGCCCAATTAGGGACAAACTTAGACGAGGCTCTCCAATTGGCGCAGAAAGCGGATAAGGTCGCGCCCAATAACCCCGTGGTGTTGGATACATTAGGGTTCATCCACTATCAGAAGAAGGAATACGACAAGGCGCTCTCGTATCTCAAGCGGACGAAAGAGTTGTCGCGAGCGCGCCCGAGGGCGACGGGGCTTTATCATTTAGCGCTCGTCTATTATCAGCAGGGCATGAAGGAAGCCGCTGCGGCTGAGATCGCGGAAGCCCTCAAGTGTAATCCCTCCCCAGAGGAAACTCAGGCTCTCCAGCGGCTGGCGGAGGAGTTGAAGAGTCAAGGGTAGCGGGATCTGGGTGCAAAAAAGTTCTTAGCGTTAAAAACCGCCCCTACTCCCCAGCGGTTTTTTAACGTTAAGCAAAAGTTGAAGGGGACACACTTTTCCCGACAGAAAATGTATCCCCTTGGATGAAGCGATTGAAGTCCATAACAGGGCTGGCTGTTTTCTTCGCTTAGAGCCTATCCGAAAACTTCCCCCTTCTTTACCAAGGAGGGGTCGGGGGAGGTCAAAGTAAGTCAACAACCTTCTATCGTCCTCCTTGCGAGGGGCGACAGCAAGGTTTTCGTGCACACTCTTACTGCTTCCGTCTTTGGCGCATCACGACTAAACCCAGAATCCCCACGCCAAGTAGTAAAACTGTCGAAGGCTCTGGGATGCGCCCAAAGGCAGCATTGGACCCCCATTCCACAAAAGAGTTATTCGGATCGTTTTGGAGGGCGTTGAAGAACGCAGCCTGTTGAGCTGCCGTTGGCGTTCCAGTGAGGGCGAGAACGAACCGCACAGCGTTGTCAACCACCCCCAGTCCCCCTCGCGCGGCTGAATCGTCTAATACCCCACCTTGGGGTCCATCAAGTTCGTCTGGTCCGTCACGATTTGTGCCACTGAACTGA
>JANWYM010000624.1 GCA_025055355.1 Abditibacteriales bacterium | reverse complement strand
CCCATACTGGCGGGCGATGCGGTTGATGGCGGCAGGGCTGTCCGAACTGATGCCGAGAACGACGAGACCTTTGGGGGCGAAAGTAGCGTGGATCTTTTGCAGTGAAGGAAACTCCTTCAGGCATGCCCCTCAAAACTCCGCCCAGAAGTTGAGCAGCACCGGCTTGCCACGAAACTGACTGAGGCGCACCGTTTTGCCCGTGCGGTCTTTGAGGACGAAATCGGGCGCAGGTTTGCCGACCCACGGCGACGCTGCTGGCTTCTCTTCCATCCCGGGAAAAGGCAACCCCATGCCGCGCATCATCGCGCCCATGTCCAACTGGTCCACCCTCTTCGCGCCCGCAGGCGGTTGGAAGGTGAAGGTTTCATCGGGAATAGGCGCGTTCAGTTGGATGTCTTTGTGCGTCATGGTCAGCGTCATCTGCATATCTTTGAGCATGGCTTTGAATTGCTCCTTGAATTGCTCCTGCTGCTGCTTGTCCACTCCCCCCGGCGGCGCGCCTATCTCCCCGAACGCAGCGAACAGCGCTCGAAACATCGGCGACATGTCCATTGCCATCTGCAAAATCAATCCTTCCTCTTGGCTCACCCAGACTTTGACGGGGAAGGCAAGGTCTTTGAGGTCGGGCAGAGGGAGCGGCACGGCTTGTTGCTCTTGCCCCATCTCGGGCAGTTTCTCCTCCCACGTCAGCACGTAAGTGGACTTACCGGCGAGGTCTTCGCTGCCCACCAACTTGGCGTTCTTAGCCTTGTCGGCGAGCGCCTTCTGCGGGTCCTCCGCCATCAGGATCTCATAGACGCCGCCCATCGTGTTCGGGGACGGTCCCATCATGTTGGCTGCCCCGCCTATTTTTTGCAAGGCAGCCCCACTGAGATTGGGCGGTGCATCGGCTTCGGTGTATTGGTTGCCCGCGCTCATGTGTGTCCACAACTTCTTCCCGTCGCTGACGACGCGCAGGTCATTGCTCATCCCCATCATGTTCATCTTGAACGACAGGTTGACCTTGTTGGGCTTGACCATCGCCAGCGCAGCGGACATGTCCATGCTGATGTCCATGCCCATCATCTTCATCTGCATCTTCATCGTGGCGGTGTCCCGATAGGAACTCAGGCCCTTGTAGACCTCTCCGACGCGCCGCAGGATGTCCTCCGGCTTCGGCTCCTGCGCCCGCCCGACGTGTAAGGCGCAGAGCAGGAGCGCCAGTCCCAGGCAGGTAATTTTGGGTTTCATGGTTCCCCTCCTGTTTTTCTGGAGGCGCCCGCTCTCAGCAGGGCATCGTCACAGGGGCGGACGATGGGACGCTGACAGCGTACCCTCCCCCTTCTAAATTTTGCGTTTTGCACTTCTGTCCCTCTCTGCTGCAGGAAAGCGTCATTGCGAGCGCAGCGGAGCAATCCCCTCCGCTGCAGCCATCTCCTCCGCAGGCGATTGCTTCGCTGCGCTCGTAACGACAGGCATCTGCGCAGGAGAGGGCAAAACGCAAAAGTTCAGTTCATTCTATCCACTGCCCTGCAACTCCTGCGCCGCCGCTTTCACCGCCTCGACGATTTTGACGTAGCCCGTGCAGCGACAGAGGTTGCCCGCGAGGTTGAAGCGGATTTCCTCCTCGGTGGGATGGGGAATCTCCTTCAACAGCGCGTAAGCGGACACGATAAAACCGGGCGTGCAGATACCGCACTGCAAGCCGCCATGTTCCATGAAGGCTTTCTGCACGGGGTGCAGATGTCCGTCCTGTGCGATGCCTTCGACCGTCGTGATTTCGCAATCGTGCGCTGAAATGGCCAGCATCAGACAGGACGTGATACGCTTGTCGTTGAGCAGAACGGTGCACGCCCCGCAGTCGCCCGTGCCGCAGCCTTCCTTCGTCCCGGTCAAACCGACCTTGTAACGCAGAACATCCAACAACCGCTCGCGCGGTTCAACCTCCACATCGTAGGGTTTGCCGTTGACAGTTAAACGAATGAGACGCTTAGTCATCAATCCATCCTTTTCACGGTTAATGGTTGATGTGTGATGGTTGACGGAACGTCGTTTCATTAACCATTAACCATTGACCATTAACCATTGACCCTCAGCAGTTGATTCAGTCCGCGTCGGACGAGCCGCAGCACCATCTCCCGGCGGAACGCCGCCGAGCCGCGCACGTCGTCAATCGGGCGCGATTCCGCCTGCGCTCTTTCGGCGGCTTGCTGGATGAGGCGGGCGTTGACCTCTTGGCCGCGCACGACCTCTTCAGCGGTCTTGGCGCGGAACGGTATGGGCGCGACGGCGCCCAACGCAATGCGCACATCCTCGCACGTTCCGTTATGACGCTTCACGGCGACGCCGACGCCGACCACCGCGATGTCCATCGCCTGCCGCACGCATTGCTTGTAATAGAGGGCGGACAGGTTCACAGCCTCGGCGGGAATGATGAGTTCAACTAAGAATTCATCTGGCGCAAGGCACGTCTGACCGGGACCTGTAAACACTGCCTCCAGTGGAACGACCCGCTCCCCGCGCACGCTCTGCATACGCGCCTGCGTCCCCAGCACCAGCAGCGGGGGGAGCGTATCGCCAGCGGGCGAGGCGTTGCACACATTCCCGCCAATCGTGGCAAGGTTGCGGATCTGCACCGACCCCACAGTGGACGCTGCGTAGGACAGCACAGGAAACTTCTCTTTGATGACGGGCGAAGTTTCAATCTCGCGCAGCGTTGTCGTCGCCCCAATCCGCACGGAGCCGTCAGCGTTCACGCGGATGCCGCTCAACTCCGGGACGCGCATGGCGTAAATGACGACCTCCGGCTTGCGCTTGCGCTGCTCCATCTGGATGATGAGGTCGGTGCCGCCCGCCAGCAGCCGCGCCTTCTCCTGGTGCGCGGCGAGCATCTGCGCGCACTCGTCTAACGTCGTGGGTTCCAGATACTCAAAGCGATGCAAAAGACCAACTCCTTCTTTCAGTGACCA
>JANWYM010000623.1 GCA_025055355.1 Abditibacteriales bacterium | reverse complement strand
TCAAAAGCCGCATCGCCGAACTGGAGAAACAATTAGCCGAGGCGCGCACCGCTGGCAGCGAAGTGCCTCCACCGACACCGACCACCGCTCCTGAACTGGAGCAGACGTTGGGGCGCTTGGTCAAGCGCATCGCTATGATTCTGCAGGCGGAGAAGTGCGTCTTCATGCTGCATGACCCCGAAACAGGCGAACTGGTGGCGCGCCGCCCCGCGCTGGGATTCACCGATGACCAACTCCAATTGCTGCGCGTCCGCGCCACCCAAGGCGTTTCGGGCGAGGCGTTCCGCGAGAGCAAACCCGTTATTGTCGACGATGCCGTCGAGGACGAGCGCACCGCCAAAGAAAACGTTGCCCTCCTCAACATCAAGAACATGCTGACCGTCCCGCTCATCACCGAGGAACGCGACGAACAGGAGCGCGTCGTGCGCCGCGCCACCATCGGTGTGTTGCACGTCTTTAACAAACGCTTCGGCGGCAACTTCACGCAGGAAGACGTGCGCCTGCTCACGATCTTGGCGCGGCAAGCCGCTGCCGTCATTGCCAACGCCCAACTCTACATCAAACTGGCGGAAGAAAAAGAGAAATTGGAGGCGACGTTGGAGAGCCTCATCGCCGGCGTCATCGTCGTCGACCCATCGGGGCGGATCACGCTGATCAACCCGGCGGCGTGCCAGATCTTCGGTATTCCCTCCGAGAACGGACTGGGCAAACCCTATCAGGAAGTCATCCATGATGAGCGCGTCAAGGAAATGATTCGCAGTGCCCTCCGCGAACGGGGCGAAGCCGCGATGGAACTGGAAATCAACGTCTCCTCTGTGCCGCGCATTTATCAGGGGCAGACCGCCCTGGTGCGCAGCGAACACGATGGGGGCATGTTAGGGATCGTCGCTATCTTCAGCGACATCACCGACATCCGCAACGTCGAGCGCATGAAAACCGCCTTCGTGTCCACTGTCTCCCATGAACTGCGCACGCCGCTGACCGCCATTAAAGGCTTTATCTCCACGCTCATTCAGGATACGGAGGGATACTTTGACCAGGAGACGCGGCAGGAGTTCTATCAAATCATTGACCAAGAGTGCGACCGCCTCAAACGACTGATTGAGGACCTGCTCAACATCTCCCGCATCGAGTCCGGCAAAGCGCTCCAGATGAACTGGAAACACTTCGACCCACGCCCCGTTCTGGAAAAGGTGGTCAGCACGCAGCGCGCTTCGACTTACTACACCGATAAGCACCGCATTCTGGAGGACTACCAAACCCCCTTGCCCGAAATCGTCGCTGATGAGGACAAGTTTGAACAGATCCTGCACAACCTCATCGGCAACGCCCTCAAATACTCCCCGCACGGCGGCGACGTCACCATCAAAGCCTGGAGCGATGGCGAATACCTCTTTGTCAGCGTCGCTGATCAGGGCATCGGCATCCCGCCGGATAAAGTCCATAAGGTCTTCGAACGGTTCGAGCGCGTGGACCGCCCCGAGGTGTCTTCTATCACGGGCACCGGGCTGGGGCTTTATCTTGTGCATCATCTCGTCGAGCAGTGTCATGAGGGGAAAATCTGGGTCGAAAGCGAACTGGGCAAGGGCTCGACCTTTACGTTCAAATTACCGCTGTATCCCCAAAAAGCCAAAGAGGAAATGGAGCGATTGACATAGCAAACGACTTTAAGTGACCAGTGACCGGTGACCAGTAACCAGTAACCAGTGACCAGGTGTCAGTTGCTACTGGTCACTGGTCACTGGTCACTGATCACTGGAGATATGGACTTTTCTTTCCCCTACCTTGAGACCGCAGACCCCGAAATCGCCGCCGCTATTCGGGGGGAAATTGACCGCCAGCGCAACACGCTGGAACTGATTGCTTCCGAGAACTTCACCAGCCGCGCTGTGCTCGAGGCGACAGGCACCGTGCTGACGAACAAATACGCGGAGGGCTATCCGGGCAAGCGCTACTACGGCGGCTGTCACTACATTGACATCGTGGAATCGTTAGCCATCGAACGCGCCAAAGCGCTGTTCGGCGCGGAACACGCCAACGTGCAGCCGCACTCTGGCTCACAGGCGAACCTCGCGGTTTATCTGACCGTCCTCAAGCCGGGGGACACCTATCTGGGCATGAACTTGTCGGCGGGAGGACATCTGACGCATGGGCATCCGCTCAACTTCTCGGGCTTCCTGTTCAACGTCGTGCCTTACGGCGTCAGCCGCGAGACGGAGACGATTGACTACGAGGAGGTGCGCCGCCTCGCGCACCAACACAAGCCGAAGATGATTACCGTCGGGGCGTCCGCGTATCCGCGCCTCATTGACTTTGCGCAGTTCCGCGAGATCTGCGACGAGGTCGGTGCGCTTTTATTCGTGGACATGGCGCACATCGCCGGACTGGTCGCGGCGGGAGAGCATCCCTCGCCCGTGCCTTACGCCGATTTCGTGACGACTACGACGCACAAAACCCTGCGCGGTCCCCGCGCCGGTCTCATCCTCTGCAAGAAGAAATACGCTGAAGGCAAACTCGGCGAGCCCAACGTGGACCGCACCGTGTTGCCCGGCGTGCAAGGCGGTCCGCTGTGCCACGTCATCGCCGCCAAAGCCGTCTGCTTTAAAGAGGCTATGACCGAAGAGTTCAAAGAATATCAACGGCAAATCCGCCGCAACGCCCAGGCGCTGGCTGCAGGGCTGATGCAGCGCGGACTGCGCCTCGTCTCCGGCGGCACGGATAACCACTTGATGCTCGTGGACGTGAGCCGCGAAGGCATCGGCGGCAAGGAAGCCGAAACCGTGCTGGACGAGTGCGGCGTCACCGTCAACAAAAACGCCATCCCCTTCGACACCCGCAAACCGCTCGACCCCAGTGGCATCCGCCTCGGCACCCCCGCCGTCACCACGCGCGGCATGAAAGAACCCGAAATGGACGAAATCGCTGACATCATCGTGACCGCCCTGCGCCACCGCGATAGCG
>JANWYM010000622.1 GCA_025055355.1 Abditibacteriales bacterium | reverse complement strand
CCAAGCCGCCCTCGCCGCCTTGCAGCAAAGCGAGGAGAAGGACGCAAAAGCCCTCGCCGAGGCGGAGGCAAAAGTGAAGGAGGTCTCCAAGCCTCTGGAGGAAGCGCAGAGGAAATTGGCGCGGGGCATCGCCGACGTGCTGACCCGTGAACAGGAACAGCTCAAGGCCAAGTTGGAGAACAAGGCGCTGCAAGCCACCATCGCTGACATCAGCGCCCAGGTCGGCGCGCAATATGCCGCCCGGTTGAAGGAGGCAAAACCGGAGCAACAAGCGGAAATTGTCGAAGCCATGGCCGAGGAAAAACGCCGCGCCTTCCAGCCCCACTTGGACGCCGTGCTGACCGAGGCACAAAAGGCGCGGCTCAACGCCGCCCGCGACGCCCTGGCGCGCAGCCAGAAACGACACGCGTTCGCCGCCGCCACTTACAACGTGCTGTTCAACGGCATGTTCAACTCGCTGGACGCGACGATGTTCGCCATCCTTGCGTTCTTCATCGTGTCGGCGGCTTACCGCGCCTTCCGCGTCCGTTCGGCGGAAGCGACGCTGATGATGGTGTCGGCTTTCATCATCATGCTGGGGCAGGTGCCGCTCGGCATCGTGTTGACCAACTGGATTCCCCACGACAGCCCGCTGGCGATTTTTCGCCTGGAACGTCTGGCGCGGTGGATTCTCACCGGTATCAATGCCGCCGCCTTCCGCGCCATCATCTTCGGCATCGTCATGGGCTACCTCGCCATGTCTTTGCGGGTATGGCTGAGTTTAGAGCGTGGGTCGTATTTTAGGGATTAGGTGAGCAAGATGGGTTTCTTGGCACGCTTTCAGTTCATAGACCGCCGCATCATTTACGTGTGCGTCTTCGTCATCGTATTCGGGGCGTTGATTGTGCCGTTTCCGTTGCCGATGGTGGTCTCGCCGGAGGTAGAGAGTTTTTATCGGGAGGTCGAGAACACCCCGGACAACAAGGTGGTGTTGATCGGGGCGGACTGGGGGGCTGGCACGCGCGCCGAGAACCGTCCGCAAATTGCCGCCGTGATAGAACACCTCCTCATCACGAAGAAGAAGTTCATCATTTTAGGCTTCGCGCAGCAGGGACCGGAGTTCACCCTCGACCTGACCGAGGAACTCGCCAAAAAACACGGGCGCAAATATGGCGAGGACTTTTGCAGTTTCGGCTTCAAGCCGGCGGGGGCGATTGACTCGACCCTGCTCTCGCTGGGGCAGAGTTTCAAAGGCACTTTCGCCCGCGATGAGAAGGGCAACAAGACCGCCGAGATTCCCATGATGAAGAACGTCAACTCCATGGCGGACGTGCATCTCATCGCCGAGGTCACGGGGTCGGGGTTCATGGAAAGTTACCTGCGCCGCGTGACCAAACCCACGAAAATCGCGCAGGGCTGCACGGGCATCATCGGGCCAGAGCAATACGCCTACCTCGACTCTGGGCAACTCGTCGGCTTGATGGTGGGCATGAAAGGCGCCGCTGAGTATGAAGCCAAACTGCGGCGGGAACATCCCGAAGCCGGCGTTGACCCTGTCACGAAGAAGCAACTGCCCGGCGACGCGATGATTGCCATGCGCCCGCAGAGCCTCGCGCACGTCTTCATCATCCTGCTCATTATCATGGGCAACATCAGCGTTTATGTCGCCCGCAAGCAAGCCGCTGAGAAAGGAGCCAAGGCATGAACGATGAACTGAAAGAACCGCTCCCTCAAGAAACGGCTGACCCTTACGCCCCTGTGCGCACACTGGCGGAGGGGTTGGTGGTCCTCCTCATCCTCGGAGTGGCGGTGGCTGTCCTGTTCTTGCGGCGGGATAGCCTGACGCTGGAACAGCGGCTGGTCGCTTTCGCCGGGGCGATTTGCACGTTGGCGATTCTGTCGGTGCTTTACAAGGAGAACGCCATTTACCGCCTGTTTGAGCATATCTTCATCGGGCTGGGCGCGGGCTACGGCGTGGTGCTGACGTGGACCAACGTGCTGGAGCCGGAGTGGTGGATGCCGCTCAAAGACGGCGGTTGGTATTGGCTCATCCCGATGCTCTTAGCCCTGCTGTATTACACCGTGTATTCCAAGAAGTATGCATGGATGAGCCGTCTGCTGGTCAGCACGATTTTCGGCATCGCCGCCGGGCAGGCGTTTCAGGGGTTCGCGGCGCAGATGCTGCCGCAGGTCGCCAAGTCGTTCAAGCCGCTGTGGGGGGCGGGCATGACGCCGTGGGAGGCGTTCAACAACTTCGTTTTCGTGGCCACCCTCGTCTGCGTGCTGGTCTATTTCTTCTTCTCCTTCCGTCAGGACAACCCCACCGTGCGCGGCATCGCCACAGCGGGGCGATGGCTGATGATGATTGCCTTCGGCGCGGTGTTCGGCAGCACGGTCATGGGACGCTTCTCTCTCTTCATCGGTCGCGCCCAGTTCCTGCTCAATGATTGGCTGGGAATGCCCAAGTACTGAATGGTCAATGGTGAATGGTCAATGGTCAATGAAACGGCGTTGCATTAACCATCAACCATTGACCATCAACCATTGACCGTCGAGCATGATTCAAACCATCCTTGCCACCGATTGTGGCAGCACGACCACCAAAGCCATTTTGATTGAGAAACGCGGCGCCGAGTATCGCCTCATCGCGCGTGGCGAAGCACCGACGACGGTGGAAGCGCCGTTTGATGACGTGACGATTGGCGTGTTGAACGCCGTCGGGGAACTCGGTGAACTGACGCACCGCACCTTTATCGCAGACAACCGCGTCCTCACGCCCCGGCGCGACGACCACACCGGCGCGGACATATACGTTTCCACCTCCAGCGCGGGGGGGGGGCTACAGATGACCGTCGCGGGCGTGGTCAGCACCATGACCGCCGAGAGCGCAAACCGCGCCGCGCTCGGCGCGGGCGCGATCGTGATGGACGTGATTGCGATTGACGACCGCCGCGAACCGTATCAGCGCATTGAACGCATTCGGCAC
>JANWYM010000621.1 GCA_025055355.1 Abditibacteriales bacterium | reverse complement strand
GGCGGCTTCGGCGGCTTCGGTGGAGGCGGTCTGGGCGGCTTCGGCGGCTTCGGCGGAGGCGGTCTGGGCGGCTTCGGTGGCTTCGGTGGAGGCGGTCTGGGCGGCTTCGGTGGAGGCGGTCTGGGCGGCTTCGGCGGGGGCTTCCGTTAGTATCGTCGCATCGCACTGTTATCCCGCGGGTGTCTCGTCAGAGAAGACACCCGCGGGCAGTGTTGTGGTGGGCATACGTCAATAGTCACACTTGAGTCACACAGGCACTTGGAGGTGGGTAATGTCGTTGTACTTTCATCGCAGGAATCTCGGGCGTTGCGCCTTTGCCGCCCTCTTGACGCTCTGTGCGTTCAGTGGGGCAGTCCCGTTGTCGAAAGCAGATGATGCACCGCCCCCCAAAGAGGATAAAAGAAAGCTCCTCATCACTCTGGAAGTTCTGGACGCCCCACTTGGCGACGTCCTGCGGTTGTTATCCCGTCAAGCCGGCGTAGATATTATCTTCAACCCCAAGGAAATTCAGGGGCTGGTCACGGCGACCTTTCGAGACAAGCCCCTTGACGTGGTCCTCAGGTATGTCGTCGAAGGCAATAATTACTACCTGACCTTCAAAGAGAAGGATGGCATTTACCTGGTCTCCGCGACCCCTCCTAAGAATAGGGAGGAAAAAACGCCCAAGGAGGAGACCCCAGGCATTGTCTTCAAAAGCGAACCCCAGCAGGACCCTGACTTGCCGACGGAAGGTCGTCCCAAAGGCAGAGTCCCCCGCATCCCCGGTGAACCTCAGACCGGCGGTGAAGAGCCGCAACCCATCGAGCCAGAGAAGAAGCGGCATATCGTTCCCCTGACCCGTGGCGCACACGCCTGTGCTATCGCCTACCTGTTCAACCGCGACCAATCCCTCTGCGCCATCGGCGAAGCCCTCAGTGGAAAGAGCGCTTTCATGGCGGGCGATTTCAGGAGCACCATGCCTTCTCCAATGGTCTTAGGACCATACAACCCCCAGACAGCGCAAAGTGGAACGCTTACGTTCGACCATCCGCTCATGCAAAACGGTATCATCCAGCGCTACGGCGGGGTCAAGCCGCAAATAAGAGGCAGCGGATTGATTGCCCCGCCGGCGATGGGGGACATGCGTAGCCTCAGTGGCCAACCACTCGTTGGACCACCCGCGGGCGGTTTCCATCAAGGTCTGGGCGGCTTCGGCGGACTCGGCGGTCTGGGTGGACTGGGCGGCGCGGGCGGCTTCGGCGGACTGGGCGGTTTCGGCGGAGGCGCACTGGGCGGCGCAGGTGCGGGCGTGCTTCCCGTGCCGGAAGGGATTGACTCCATCATCGCCTTGGACCCCCAGAATGCCCTGCTCATCTACGGCACGGATGAAGCCGTTCGGCGCTTGCAGGACGAGATTATTAGCGTGCTGGATACGCCGATTGACCAAGTGGAAATTGAAACACAGTTTGTCACGGTCAACACCGCTTATCAGGACCAATTTGGTATTGACTGGAACCTGAGCAACGGTCCTTTCCGTCTGCGCGTTGACGGCATCAACCCCGGCGGTAACATTCAGATCGGCTACGTGCGTGGCAACTTCGTCGCCACCATGGGCGCGCTCCTCAGTCGCAATAAAGCCAAAATTGTCTCTGCCCCCCGCGTGACCGTCACCAACAACATGCCCGCCTCCATGAGCACCCAGATTCTCGTCCCGGTGGAAGTGCCAGTCAGGACGGTCAACGGTTTGATTACCATCACCGATTTTGTGCCCATTCAGATTCCAGTGCCCAGTTTCCTGACTGTCCTTCCCTCCATCAACCGCGATGACACGGTGACCTTGTTCCTCATTCCCTTCATGTCGCGGTTCACGCTTGTCAACTTGCCCAACGCGGGTGCCTTCCCGCAAATTACCTTCCAATCGGTCATCACACTTCTGACGGTCAAAGATGGCGAGACCGTTGCCCTCGGCGGTTTGATAGACAAGCAGCGGAACACCGGTGGGGCGCGCGTGCCCTTCTTAGCCGACCTGCCTGTGATAGGCTCGCTCTTCCGCACTCGATTCATCAACGACCTCGATAGCGAGTTGATGATCTTTGTCACGCCGCGCATCATTCACCGCGCTCCCACAGGCACGACGGCGACGACCGTGGGAGGGGGCGCGCCCCCACTCCCCGGCGGTGCTGCGCCGCCTCCTACTCCGGGTGGTGGCTAATAGGCGTTTGTTCGTCCTATCTTCCCTCCGCATCACTCATCCAGATAGCCGATGACTGAGTAGCAGGCTCTTGCAGAGCCAGCGCGTCGTCGGCTATCTTAACTTTTGCAGAACTCAACTTTCGCATTTTGCCTTTCATGGGTAGCCGCAACCTCGATGGTTGCGCTCGTTCGCAGGCATGAAGCCTGCAACTACGCCTGCGGTGGGAAGGCGCTCAGGAAAACGCAGAGGTGACGCAGTTGCTTACATCATCTTCCCCTTCCCACGCGGAGAGGTGAAGGGAATGACGGCAACCACGTCACTCTTGATGAGGCTCAGAAGTCCATGAAACCACGAAGCTCATTATCTCACTTCGTTGTTGTTCAATTAGACAACCGCAGTTATCCCATCCTTATCGCACCCAGGATACTGGAGCAATTGGGCGCGGTGTTTGAGGAGTGTGCTCTGCCCCACCACGTTACTATTGTCTCTAATCAGACCGTCGCACCGATATACGCAGAGGCGGTGTGCCAACGTCTCAACATGCATGGATACCGCGCTACGCTCTTCACTATCCCCGACGGAGAGGAATACAAATCCCTCGAATGGGCGCAGCGGGCGTATGATCACCTCTTGGCAACGGGTGCGGACCGCGCCTCGCTCCTTGTCGGCATTGGCGGTGGCGTGGTCTGCGACCTCACAGGGTTCGTAGCAGCCACCTACATGCGCGGCATCCAATTCGCCCTCGTGCCGACGACGTTATTGGCGCAGGTGGACGCCAGCGTGGGCGGTAAAGTCGCCGTCAATCACC
>JANWYM010000620.1 GCA_025055355.1 Abditibacteriales bacterium | reverse complement strand
GCAAACCCCCTCGGAGGTCGAACTGCACGTCGTCGGCGACGGACCGGAGCGCGAACGCTTGCAGCGCATCGTTGACGAGAAGAACCTCCGCGACCGTGTGACGTTTCGCGGTTGGGTCAGCAAGGACCGCATCGTTGAATGTTATCAAAGCGCGGACGTTTTCGTGCTGCCGTCGCGCTACGAGGGGATGCCCAACGTCGTGCTGGAGGCGATGGCGTGCGGGCTGCCGGTTGTGGCGACGAACATCGCAGGGTGCGATGAACTGGTGCAGGAGAACGTCAACGGCTTCCTCGTGCCGGTGGGCGATTGTGAGGCTCTCGCCGCGCGGCTCGTGCAGTTAGCGAGCGACCCGGCGCTGCGGCAGCAGTTGGGGCGCGGCAGCCGCCAAGCGGCGCTGGCGCGGGACTGGCGGAGCGTGGCACAGCAGTATTTGGAGTTGTTACAAAGTCTGCTATCAAAGGTGAACAACTATGGAACTTTACACTGAAGAGAAAGATGAGGTTGTGCAAGAGGTCGCCCGTGTGCTCGCTAATGAGATGAACAATGTCTATTCGGGCAATTGGGAGCAAAACGCCCGCGACCATCTCTCCCCTATCCGCGCGCAAGAACAGTTCGATGTATTGAGCCGTTTCGTACCTGACTTAACTGGGAAGCGGATCTTAGAGATCGGCTCCAGTTTTGGCTCGATGCACGCCCTGTTATGTCGTCGGGGTGTGGATGCTTATGCGATTGAACCTGATGTCACGCGTATTCGTTTGGGGCGAAGGTTCTGGCGGGTGTTGGCAGAATCGCATAGCCGAGTTGTGGCGGCGATCGGCGAGGCGTTGCCATTTGCGGATGAGACCTTTGATGTAGTCTTCTCCTCCAACGTGCTGGAACACGTGCGCAGTCCTGCCACGGTGTTATCTGAAACGCGACGGGTGCTGAAGCGAGGAGGACTGATGCATGTCGTCGTGCCCAACTACGGCTCAATCTGGGAGGGACATTATGCGTTGTTTTGGATTCCCTATCTGCCCCCTCAGTTGGGAAAGTGGTATGTGCGCCTTTACGGACGGGACCCGTCGTTCATTGATACCCTGCAATTTATCAATCCGCTCTGGCTGAGACGGCTGTTGTGGGAGGTGGGTGGTTTCGAAGTGATTGATGAAGGTATCGGTCTATGGCAGGAACGGCTGGCGAGTCCCCATTTCTCCGCGTGGAGCGGATTAGCAAAATTGCAGCCACTGGTGCGGGCGGCGCAAAAACTGGGCGTAGTGCGGTTCGTGCAGGCTATAGGAGGATTGCTCAAGTTGCATACTCCCATCATATTAACAGCACGTAAGGTCGCATGACATTCAAATCCCCTCTGGCTCTGATAGCGGCTCTGATACTTGCGGTCGCCCTCCGCTTGCCCTACGTGACCCGTCCCTTCAACGATGAGGACGTGGCGCAAATCGCTTACAGCGCCAGCCGGGCGGTGGAGGGGCAAGTCCTTTATCGGGATACCGTTGACCACAAACCCCCGTTGGCTTTGGTGGTCTTTGCCTGCGCGTTCGCGCTTTTCGGCAAAACGATGGCGGCAGTCAATGCCTTGGCGTTGCTCTGGGCGGTAGTGACGACGCTCCTGGTGTTTCTGTTGACGCAGAGGCTGTTCGGGCGCTCTGCGGCTATCGGCGCGGCGCTGTTCTATGCGGTGTTTGCGAACAGCGACACGGTGAATGGCACGTCCCCCAGTTACGATTTCTGGATGCTGCCGTTCATGGTGGCGGCGGTCTATTGCTTTGTCAGGGGGTCAATGTCGCATGTTGACAGGTTAGCAGGTTCAACATTTCAACGTTCCAACCTGCCAACCTGCCAACGTTCTAACTGGCTGTTGGTCTGCGGCGTGTGCAGCGGGTTGGCGGTGACGAGCAAGCAGCACGCGCTGTTCAATTTTGTGGCGCTGCTGAACTTCCTGGCGTTGCGCGCTTGCGTGGACAGCGCGCAGCGGAAGCGGCTGTTTAAGGATTTGCTGCTGTTAGGCGCGGGGTTCGCGCTGGCGTGGTTGCCGTTCGTGTTTTACTTCTGGAGTCAGGGCGCGTTGCCTGCCTTCCTCGATTCTCTGTCCCCTCGGCACAATATCAGTTACATGGGAACGCGCACAGCCTTCGACGCCTGGTTCGCGGCGCGGACGCAGTTCGTCCGCCAAATTAGCCGCGACACCATCCTGTGGATTTTTGCCCTGGTTGGGCTGATGCATCTGCTCGTTGGTAGAAATCGGGCAATTGGGAGATTAGGAAGTTCCGATAAGTCAATTTCCCCATTGCCCCATTTCCCGGTTTCCCTTTTGTTGTGGCTCTGGGCGTTCTGGTCGTTAGTGGGTGTGAGCATCACGAAGCGTTTCTACGACCATTACTTTCAGCAAATCATCCCGGTGTTCAGCGTGCTGGCGGGGTACGTGTGGGGTGTGTGTTTTGAGGGTTTAGGGGTTCGGGGTCCGGGGTCAGTTCGTCGTAGCGCCACTCGCAGCGCGCTGCGATGGGCATTGGCAACAATTGTTGTGTTGGGTTTTTTGTGGTCGGGGCGACAGAGTTTCCGCGCCCGGGAGATGCTGCGGCGCACGCACGCTCTGCTGACGGGGCAGCACGAGCCGACCGTACTGGAGCAGGTGGGGGACTACCTCCGTGCCCACTCGACCCCCGAAGACCGTATTTACGTCTGGGGCTGGAAGCCGGAGATTTACTACTTCGCCGACCGCAGGGCGCCGACGAAGTGGTGGGAGTTCGGCATTGAGACAGGACGATGGCGGCAAATACAACCAGAGTTCGAGCGGCACAAGCCCAAGTTCATCGTCGTCAACGGCACGCTGGGCGGACCGCCAGAGTTTCAAGATTACGTGCAACGCAACTACGCCCTGGACAGGCAGATCGCGCAATTTCAGATTCTACGGCGGCGCGCATTCTCCGGATAGTCGCTCAGAGCCTATCCAAAAACTCCCCTCTCCTTGGTAAGGAGGGGCTGGCGGAGGTCTACT
>JANWYM010000061.1 GCA_025055355.1 Abditibacteriales bacterium | reverse complement strand
GGAACTGCGCCTTGGTGATGAGAAATCCGCTGAACGCGAACGTGATGGCTCCCAAGCAACTTGCGGCGGGCGTCAGTTGTTTTTGGCGGAGAAAGAGCCAGAGAAACCATCCCGCCAGAAGGACGTGCAAGACCGCGCTGAAACTGATGGCGCGTTCGACGGGCAGCCATTGAAACAGCCAGTTGACAGGATAAAACAGCGCGGGCTGTGGGTTGGCAATGAAGGGGATGCCGCAGAAGATGTAGGGGTTCCATAGCGGCAGTTGCCCCTCGTGCAGCATCGTCACCGCGAAGTGCCGCCACGGATACGACTGGAACATCACATCGCCCCAGTAAAGCACTTGCCCGCCGAAGGCGATGCGCCAGAAAAAAAGGAGCGTGAAAGCAGCGAGGAACAGGGGAACGTTGGCACGTTGGCACGTTAACACGTTGCAACGTCTCAACGTGCCAACGTGCCAACGTGCCAACGTTTCGGTGTTTACGGCTGACCTCTGAAAGACTCCCATTCCTTCACGATGTCCTTTTCCGCAATGTCCCATTCTTGGGGTTGAATGACTTCATCCGCGAACCCGAGGCGGCGGTAGCGCACGGGGATGTGACAACCCGACGCGGCGCGTCCACTGCGCACGGCGTCCAAGGCGGACTGATACGCTGCCGATGCCGCTTGGCGTTTCCCCTGCCGAGCGAGAACGCGCGCCTTCATCAAGTGACTTATCGGCGCGTTTGCCCAGAGACGTGAGGCGGTTTCGTATTGTCGTAGTGCCTCTCTGTCGCGTCCTGTCTGCTCCAGGGCGTAGCCGAGACTGAGATAGTAAAGCGGCTGGGACTTGTCGGTGGCGATGGCTTTTTGAAAATGCGCGATGGCTTCCGCCGTCCGCTTCAGGCGCAGGTAGCACCAGCCGAGGTTGTGGCGGTGCAGCGCGTCGTAGGGACAGAGTTCCAGCGCGCGGCGATAATGCGCGATGGCTTCACGCAGCCGTTGGTTATCGCGCGACAGGGCGAGCGCGAGTTGTCCGTGATAGAAGGCGTTCTGCGGGTCTAAGTCAACCGCCTCTCGCAGAAGCGCGGTGTTCCTGCCAGCCCCTTGTTGCGTAGCGGCTTCAAAACGCAGTTGCGCGAGGTCGGTTTTGAGGACGAAGGGTAGCCAACAGACCACGAGACCACAGACCACGAGACCACTGACCATGAGCCACTGATCACCGACGCGACGTGTGCAGTCCTGTGGTTTGTGGTCGGTCATCCCTGCCAACAGACCCAGCATCATCCAAAACGTCCCGTGAATCGCGGGGATGGCTTCGCAGCAGTTGAAGAGGCTATAAATGAGATAGGCGACGACGCCCGCCGTCAGCGGGATTTTGAGCGGATGAGACGGCGCGGTTTTTGACCACGCTCGTTTGAGGGTCGAGGCAACAAGAAGGACGAACAGCAGCGCGGCGGCGATGCCGGCTTCGGCGGCATATTGCAAAAACAGGTTGTGGGCGTGGAACGTCAACTCGCGCTGCTCGTCCTGCCGCACGAACTGCGGATAAACGAGTGGGAACAGGTGGGCGCCCCATCCCCATACAGGTCGCTGGGCGATCATCTCCAGCGTGTTGCGCCAGATCATCCGTCGTCCGCTGACGCCCATATCGGCGGCGGGTTGCGAAACCGCACCCGTGATGCGCTGCACGGCGACGCGCTGCGGAGAGCAGGAAAAGGCGATGAGGACGACGGCAAGGCAGCCGAGCAGAAAACGGCTGTGGAGGAGGATAGGAGCATAGGGGGATGGAGGAGCGGGACTATTGCCAGAAGCGCGCAGCCCCAAAGCAACGTAAACAGCCACCGCAACTATCGCGCCCAGCCAACCGGCGCGGGAGTAAGTCAAGACCACACACGCGAGCATCAGCAGCGTGCGGGCACGATGAACGAACAGGCGCCAGCCCCCGTTGTTCGCGTTGAGAGAGGCGAACAAGGAGAGCGGCAGTAGGAGAACCATGTAGCCCGCAAAATCGTTGTGGCTGTTGAGCGTGGCGCGGATGACCCGCTGCCCGCCCGCCGACACATCGCGCTGTGGTTCCAGCCACCACGCAATATATTGCCCTGCGCCCCACAATACAAGAACGGTGGTGGCGATAAGCAAGCCGCTGACCAGCATGGCGGCGTTTCCTGGGCGACGAGCGTAAGCGAGCGCAAGAAAGAAAAGCAGGAGATACCACAGTTGCTGAAAGCCACCCTCAATCGCCAAGCGCGGATAGGGGGATTGCCAGGCGGCGAGCAGCCAGCAGAGAGCGAAGAGAAGGTGAGGGGTGAAGCGTGAAGCGTAAAACGTAAAACGTGAGGTGTGAGGCGGGAGGTGGGATGGGTAGGGGCGGGCGTCTCTGCCAGCCCTTCGGATGGGGGAGACGTGATGGGCGATGACGGCAAGCGTGAGGAAAAGGGTCAGACATTGATTGAGAATTCTGACGGCGCCGTTCAGCGCGCCCCAGAACGTGCCGCCCATCGTGACGAAGTAGAGCAGGAGGAGGGGACACCAGAGAGAGCGGCCCGGAGACCCCGAGACCACCAGACCACGACAGAGGCCACTGACCATGAGACCACAAGACCACTGACCTGTGGTCCTGTGGTCCTGTGGTCCTGTGGTCCTGTGGTCCTGTGGTCTGTGGTCAGTGGTCCTGTGGTCTCGTTGTCCTATGGTCATGTTCCTCATCCCTCTGATACGTCAGCACGTCAATCCCTGCAAATTTCCTCTCGCCTCGACGCTGGCACAAGGCATCCAGCGTGCGACGCACCTTGGCATCGGGGTCGCTGACTTCCCAGTAACACAGCACGAGATGGATGCGGGCGTGCCGCCGCAACTGCTCGCGCAGGAGGCGTTCCACGTCGGCTTGCGTCATGCCGGGGCGCGGCAGTCCGAGGTAGTGAAACGGCTTGTGATAGTAGCGGCGAAACGCTTGGTCTTTGTAAGGCGCGTTGAAGATGAGTAGGTCGTTCGGTTGGGCGTGACGCTGCATGAACCGCGCCACGCCGCGCCAGTCGTCGCGCTGGTAGGCGTCAGCAAAATAGTAATTCATCAAAGCCACGGCGTTGATGAAGGCGATGAGGCTGACGGCAGCCACACCTAAGCCGCGCCGTCGTTCGTAGAGCCGCACCATGCCAGCGGCAAACAGCAGGGCGAACGCAGGGTATGCCGGCATAAAATAGCGCGTCTGATGGTAATAGGTTTTGCAGGCGAGTAGGTAGCCCGCCACGATAGGCACCGCCAAAGCGAGCAGCAGAAAGCCCCGCGCAAAGCGGATGCGCAGGACGGAGACGAAGCCGACGGCGAAAACGATAGCAGCGAGCAGCATTCCCACAAAAAGAAAGGCGAAAGCGACCTCCGCGTGACGCGCGCGCGCCAGCAGCCACAGCCCTTGAAAGTAGCCGAAGCAGAAATCTAAAAACGTGCCAAATACAGCGAGGTTGGCTTCTTGCACCGATCCGAAGCGATGGCGTTCGCCGAGGCTCTGTCCGTGCCGAAGCAAACCGTAGAGCCATGGCGCGTAGAGAACGGCGATGCACGCGAACGCAGCGATGCCGTGCCAGAAACGTTGGGGCGTGCGGAGTTGTGCGACGCGGTTGGCGACGAGGCGTTTGTGCCCGTTCAGGAATCGCGGCGCGCTGCGGAGCAGGTAAAGGAACTCGGCGGCAGCAACAGCAGCCATCAAGTAATGCGTATAAAGCCCCGCCGCCGTGACGACAACGAGAGCAACCCACCATTTTCTTTCGCCCGTTTCAATCGCCTGCCAGAACGCCAGCAGTGACAGCGCGGTCAGCGTCAGAAGCATAGCATACATCCGCGCTTCTTGCGCATAGTAGATTTGAAATGGCGAGAACAACATGACGACAGCAGCGATGAGACCGACGCGCTCGTTGAGGCAGCGTCTGCCCAGTTCGTAAATCAGCGGCACCGCAGCGATACCGAAGAGAACCGACGGCAGGCGCACGACGAACTCCGACGCGCTCAGATGGTAAAACGGATACAGCACCAAGTAGTAAAGCGGCGGATGGACAGCGTCTTTCAGCGCGAGTTGCAGCAGGTCGCTCAGGGAGCCTTGCACGACGGAGAGGCTGAACACCTCGTCGAACCAGAAACTCTGATGCCCCACACGGAAGCAGCGAAGGATCGCGGCAGCGAGGGCGAGGTAAAGCCACTGACGACTGACGACTGACCACTGACCACTGATCTGTGATCCCATTGTCCTATGGTCTGTGGTCATATAGTCCTGTCGTTCGGCTTCCTTGCATATCATCCCACCGCCACCTCTGTGAGTGGAATGAACGCAGGCGCGGAACGGCGCAGGACTTGGAGGGCAGCGCGGTAGACCTCTTCGACCGAGATGGCAGACATGCACGGATGCGATTTGCAACCATAGTCCCAGCCGAGATTTAAGCAGGGACTGCAGGGGAGTCGGCTTTGAATGACGATGTGACCTTCGCCGACGGGTCCCCATTTGCGCGGGTTGGTTGGACCATGCAGCGCGACGGTGGGCGTGCCGACGGCGGCAGCAATGTGCATCGCGCCGGTGTTGCCGCAGATGAGCAGGTCGCACCGCTCCAGCACAGCGGCAAACTCCGTGACCGAGAGAACGCCCGCGAGGGTCAGCGGCGGGTGCATCATCATGGCGGCGACTTGTTCCACCAGCGATTTCTCGCCCGGTCCGCCCGTGACCACGATGGTCGCGCCTTGCTCCTCGATCAGTTGGTCCGCTACGAGGGCGTAATGCTCAGGAAACCACTCGCGCGGCGCGCCCTTCGGACCGCAGCCGGGGTGCACGGCAACCAAGGGGCGGGGTTTGTTGCGGAGGATCTGCACGGCTTTCTCGCGGTCCGCGTCGGTCAGCCACAGGCGCGGACGCTCGCCCGTTGGGGTCGCGCCCGTGAGCAGCGCGAGCCGCAGGAAGTTTCCCATCTCATGCACTCCTTCCAGCGGTCGGAACGTCTCCGTGTAAGCGACAGCGCGGTGCTGTCCGGGTGTGTCGAAGCCGAGTCGTCGGGGCGCGCCCGAAAGCACAGTGAGGAGGGCGGACGTGCGCATCCACTGTTCAAAGTCAATCACGAGGTCAAACTGCCGCGCCCGCAGTTCCTTCGCTGTGCGCAGGAAGGAGCGGAGACCGTCGAAGCAGAGAATGTCATCCACGTAGGGAATCTGCTGCACGACCTCGCGGTTGACGGGCGTGCACAGAAACGTGAGCAAAGCGTCAGGAAAATGCCGCCGCAGCGCACTGAGAGCGGGGGTCAGCAGGATGGTATCTCCGACGGCGGAGAACTTGATCACCAGCATCGAGAAAACCCTGCGTTCTGGCGGCGGCTTCAAGCGAGCCATGATCTTCGCCCCTGCGCCCAGCAGGGCGCACAGCGGGATGCCCACATAGTGATCCACAGGTCGTGTCCATCGTTTCTCGCGCACGGTCGCACCTCACCCTGCCCATCTATGTAGGACAAGCCTCTGGCTTGTCAAACAGCCTGTGGATTTATACCTAAGTGGCGAGAAGGTTTTGAGATGAGAGGGGAAACAAGAGGTGGGGGAGAAGGAAGGTAGGACTTTCCGCTTTCAGGATTGAGGGCTGAGAGGAGCCAACCCTCAACCCTCAACCCTGAGCGGCCAGATTGCTTACCTTTTCGACATCCGCTTGCGTCCGCGCCGTGAGTGGGGGCGACGGATGACGTGCGCGGCGGTTTCGCGCAGGGGTTGGCTGCGGCGGAGTTTCTTCAGCGCCATCTTCTCGATTTGGCGGATGCGCTCGCGAGTTAATTTGAAGTGAGTGCCGACCTCATCCAGCGTGCGCGGGACGATAGGAGGCAGGTTGGTGCCAGTCCCCTCTGAGGTATCCGGGTCATTGTCCTCCAACGCACAGCATATCGGGCACTTATGTTTATCAGGGTCAGAGCAGATTTTGCGCGGATAGCCCAAGCCGTAGCGCAGGCGTAGGATCTCCTGCTCGCGCTCGGTCAGGGTGCTCAGAGCACGTTCGATTTCATCGCGCAGGGCGGACAGTTGGGCAGCGTCGAGCGGCGATTGGCCGACTTTGTCCTCGATGAAATCCACCAGCACACTGTCCTCCTCTTCGCCGATGGGCATGTCGAGCGAGACGGGCTCAGGAATTTTCTCAATGATTTCCTGGGTTTTATCCTCGGAGAGCCCCAACTCCAAGGCGAGTTCGGTGAGGCTGGGAGGGCGCCCTAACTCCTGAATCAGCACGGCAGCCGCTTTGCTGGCTTTGCTGACGGACTCGACCATGTGAACGGGGAGGCGGATGCTGCGCCCCTGCTCGGCGATGGCGCGCATGATGGCTTGGCGAATCCAATAACTGGCGTAGGTGCTGAACTTATAACCCTTGCGGTAGTCGAATTTCTTCACCGCCCGAATCAAGCCGACGTTCCCTTCTTGGACGAGGTCGGCGAGGGTGAGGCTTTGACCGGCGAAGCGGCGACACTTGCGGGCAATGTTCCCCACGAGGCGCAGGTTGGCTTCCACCATCTGCCGAAAGGCTTCCTCATCCCCCCGCTCCACCCGCTTAGCCAGTTCTACCTCTTCCTGAGCCGTCAGCAGCGGAATGCGGTGGATGTAACGCCACCACGCTTTCAGGGAGTCTTCCGCGAGGAGATCGTCTGTGGCGGGAGCAGTATCGTGGTTTGTTTGAGGGACCAACTCATTCATTCCATCACCTGCATCTGAATGTTTGAACGTTGAAACGCCGTTACGTTTCAACGTTGCGACGCTTGGAGGTTGACTATCAGGGGTTTATCCGTCAGGGCTGTGCTTCCTTCAATCCACCATGCGCCATCCTCAGCGAATTCCTTCTTCCAGATGGGAACCACCTCCTTGATACGTTCAATCGCGTAACGACAAGCCTCGAAGGCGTCGGCGCGGTGCGGCGCCGCAGCGGCAATGATGACGCTCACTTCGCCGACCGCTAAGCGTCCGACGCGGTGTAGAATGGCACACTTGGCGCCCCAACGCCGATCTATCTCTTCGCCAATCTCGCGCAATTTCCTCTCCGCCATCGGCTTGTAGGCGTCATACTCAAGACCATTGACGGATTGCCCCCGTGAGTTGTTCCTGACAACGCCCAAAAATATCACGACCGCTCCCGCGCCCGCATGTTGCACGGCGCGGAGGCAGGCGTCTAAGGAGAGTGCCTTGTCCCATAGCTCAAACATGAGCCCCTCCGCTGACGGGCGGAATGAGAGCCACTTCATCGCCCGGGTGCAAGAGAGTAGCCGGAGACACGTATTCTTCGTTGACGGCGACCCGTGCCATGTTCAGACGCGTCGCAAGAGAGGGAAACTGTTCTCGGAGAGCGTGAAGAAGGTCATGGACCGTGGCAGCGTCGGGGAGATATACAGACACGGAGCGTTCGCCCACCTGTTCCTTTAATGAAGCAAAGAGAAGCACTTTGACCTGCACGACGCCCGTCTCCTCTACTGGTGTGTCCGACCTTGGTGTGTCCGGCATACGTCGTTGGCTCTCAGTCGACCGGAGCAGTCCGAGTCTTTTGCCGCTATGAATTATAGCGCATGAACGCTGGCTTGTAAACCCCTAAATTCTGCGGAGGGCGCGACCTTCGTGGGAGGGGTTAGAGGGGAGAGGAGAGGGTGCCAGCAACGGCATAACTTTACTTTTGCGTTTCGCGTTGCTCTCCCTCTCCGCTGCGGGAAAACGTCATGGCCGAGCGCAGCACAGCCCTTCCGGGCGAAGGGGATTGCTTCGCTCCGCTCGCCATGACACCAGCGACCGTCATGGCGAGCGTAGTACGGCGGGTTCTCTGCCTGTCATTGCGAGCGTAGCGAAGCAATCCCCTTCGCTGCAGCCATCCCCTCGTAGGGGATGGCTTCGTGGCGCTCGCTATGAGAGGCATTTCCGAAGGAGAGGGCAAAACGCGAAAGTTCAGTTTTGAGTTTACGGACAATAAAAATCATGTTGAAAAATCCTCCTGCCGTGTGTTATAATAGGGGACGGAAGGTGCGGGAGTAGCTCAGTTGGCAGAGCATCAGCTTCCCAAGCTGAGGGTCGCGAGTTCGAGGCTCGTCTCCCGCTCCAGTGCCGATGCCCCGATTTGTCGGGGCTAATTTTTTTTGCCTATCCGCGCTGGGCGTGTTATAATCACGGCGTTCATCAGGAAAACGGGAGGACAAGTTGCCAACTTGTCCCACAGGCGAGGAGGTATCCACACATGCGGCAGCAACGGTCGCGCCGCTTCTGGCAGCAGTGGGTGTATGTGGCGGTGAGTGTCTGGTGTTCGGCGTGGGGCGCGGTGGCGCAGGAGGTAAGTCCCCTCCAGATTGTCATCCGCACGGAGGAGCCGACGAATCTCTACTACGACGCTGATACGGTAGCCATTCAGTCGGCGGTCATTGTTTACGTCACCATCGAAAATCAATCCCCCGTTGAGTTCCGAGGGAGTTACGATTACGAGGTGGTGGACTACTGGGGCGCCCGGGTGGCGGAAGCCAAGCGGTCAGTTGGGTTGAACCTCTCGCAGGGCGAGCGGGTGGTGCGCAAGGAACTGTTGGACATCGCGCGACGCGGGGCGTTTACGTTTGTAGCGCGTGTAAAGAGCGGGAAAGAGGAAATCAAACGGTGGCATGCCTTTGCCATTATCCCCAAACCCAAAGGGGAACAACGTCCTGACTCGTTCTTTCGCGTTCAAGCGCAAGCCGATGACGCGATGACGATGACGTTCTTGCAGCGATTGGGGGTGCCGGTGCGCGCGGTGCAAACGCCCGGAGGAGCGGGGGTTCCTGTCAGCCCGTTCGGGCTACGCGCCAGCGGCTGGCAGCGCCGTGTGGACCGACAGGTGCAGGCAGCGAAGCGAGCAGGCAGAACGGTGACGGTGCAAATCGGCGAAATCGCGGACAGCATAGAAGACCGCCGCGTTGCTCCTAACATGGTGGCCCAGCACGTCATGGCGGCATTGGCAGGGGCGTATCGAGTGGAGATGCGCAGCGGCACGATCGCGCCGCGTCAGTTGCGCGAATCAGCAGCTTACGCGACGATGGTATCGCTGCTGGAGGGGCGCGTCCCCGTGCGAGATTTGTTCCCGTCCGCGCCCAACCTGTGGGGCGCGCTGTTTGCGTCGCCGGCGCTTGTGAACGTGGAGGCGGACGTTCCGCGCAAGGACGCGCTTTCCACGCGCTGGAAGACCGCCGGCGACCCGCAGGACGTCACCAAAGTCGCCGTCGTGTGGAGTTTCGTCGGCGCGGATGCGCGACACCTCGACAAAGGCACGATGGTCATCGAGGATGGGGAGGGGATTGACGCGCTGGACTTGTTCGGCAACCCCCTCGGAGAGCGGAGGAAAAAGCAACTGCGCGTGCCGCTGAGCGCAGTGCCGATCTATCTCATCTCCAAATTACCTATCCAAACCTTCGCCGAGCGGGTGTCTGCGGCGCAACTGGAAGATCTGACCCCGATTGCGCTGCAACTACTGCCCCTGACGGAACCGCCCGACCGCGCCGCGAAACTGGTCGTGCGCGTGCAGAACCAACTCAACCGTCCTGTCACCGGCACGCTGTCGCTTAACCTGCCAATTGGCTGGTCGGTGCAGCAGACGAAGTATCCGTTCGCGTTAGAGGTTGGAGAGATGAAGCACATCCCCTTCGACCTCCTTGGCGCGATCGCGCATCGGGATAACGTCTACGCCGTCTCCGTCACGGCGGAGGTGGACCGGAAAAAACACGAGCGGGCGCAAATCGTTCAGGTCGCAGCAGCCGTTCACGGCTCAGTGGTCATAGATGGCGATTTGTCCGACTGGGCGGACGCCTATCCCCTGCAACTGGACTACGAACAGCTGACCCACCCAGACGCCTACGCCCGCGCGCTGTTCAATCCCCGCAGTCAACGCCCTGCACCGACGGGTATCAAGCGACAGGTCTCAGCGCGGGTTTATACGAAGTGGGATGAGCAGTATTTCTACTTCGCGGCGGAGGTGGTTGAACCCGAACTCAGGCAGGACGCCGCCCTCGCGCCCAACACAGGACGCAAGGACTTCTGGAACGGCGATGCCGTGCAACTTGTCTTCAGCCGGAGGGAGCGGGCAGCAGATGACTATCACGCGGCGGGTGACCCGTGGCGATGGAAGGGCGCGTTCCGCGACAGCGAGTTTGGTTTCGCGGCGATGGCGGCGCAAGAGGGATGGGCGGTGGTGCGCCTGTTCGCTCCCGGCGCCCCGTTCCGAGCGGCGGCTGTAGCGACGACGGGTTACGCCAAAGTGAAAGGTGCGAAAGTCGTCGTGCGACGGGAGGAGGCGGAGGACAAGACCTTCTATGAAGTCGCCATTCCGCTTGCGGAAGTCGGCGGACTCAAACCCGCCGAGGGCATCCGCTTCGGCTTTGTGCTGCACAACAACGAGGGTGTGCGCGGCGGGCGGCTGCAATGGGGTGAAGCCATCGGAACGTGGGATGACCTCCACAACGTTGGGGCTCTTGTCCCCCTCAACGAACCTTTTTTGCCCTGCCCGACGGTGTGGGGGTTCCTCGCTCCATCGCTGCCGTTGACAGCCCGCCAAGAGAAGTGATCATCCAAGGTGGGGGATGGCACAACGCAGAAGAAAAATTATGACCGGAAGAAAATACAACAAGCCAGCGGAGAGCGCCGACCAGCGCCATCAATCTGATGTGACATCCTGCGGCTCCCTCTCTGAAGACTCCACAGCGTTGGGTGTCTTCTCCTCAACGGGTCTATCGCCTGTCGAGGACGCTGCAGCCTCGGCGCGCTGCCGTTGAATCTCATCATAGATTTCTCGCCGGTGAACGGGGATCTGCTTTGGAGCGTTGATGCCAATGCGCACCTGCTCTCCGCGAACCTCCAGCACCGTGACTTCAATGTCATCGCCGATCATAATACTTTGATTAGGCTTCCTTGTCAAAACGAGCATAGGCATGAACCCCCATGATAAAACAATCATGCCGCATCCAGCATTGGTTGGTATACCATAATCGCTGTTGCTTTTACCTTGTCGCACGGTTTTTTAGGGAATGTAGGATGACGGAATCGTCATTGCGCCCAGCCGGGGCGTAAGCATTTTTCTCAACCGACTTGACCATGATTTCTTCACCACTCTCCGAACAACTCCGTCAACTACGTCAGTTCGTTCACCGGCATCTCAGGGATGTGCACGGCTGTCACGGCTTTGACCACGTGGAGCGCGTGTGCCAACTGGCGGAATGGCTGGGCAAGCGGATGAACGCCCGCCTCGATGTGCTGCTGCCTGCTGCATGGCTGCACGATGTGGGACACGCTGCTACCGACAACGCCTCGCATCACGAAGCCAGCCTGCGCACGGCACGAGAACTGCTGCCTACCCTCGGCTTTGCGCCCGAAACGGTGCAGGCGATTCTAACCTGTATTGCCGAACACCGCTTCAGTTCCGGCAGAGCGCCTTCTACGCTGGAATCGCAAATCCTCTCCGACGCTGATAAATTGGACGCGCTGGGCGCCATCGGCATCGCGCGCGCCTTCGCGTTCTGCGGCGAACACGGGCGCGACCTCGCCGACGGCGTCCAGCACTTTCACGACAAACTTCTGCGGCTGGAGAGGATGATGCATACGCCTCCCGCGCAACGGCTCGCTCGCCGTCGCACACAGTTTATGCGCCTCTTCTTGGAGCGTTTTGCGCGGGAAGCGGTGGCAGAAGAGTAAGTCTATAAGCCGGATTCTGTATCCCGAAACGGGACGATGGTCATCTCTCTGGGATGCCGATTGCTCGACACCTCAAGCGGTCTACCCGAAGGCTCGGCGGGCCGCGTCAACGCCTTCTATCTGACCTTGCTCCGGGCGGGGTTTACCGTGCCGGCGCTGTCACCAGCGCCGCGGTGCGCTCTTACCGCACCGTTTCACCCTTGCCCGTCCCGATGACTCGGAACGTCGGCGGTCTGTTCTCTGTGGCACTGTCCGTCGTTCCGCCGCAGCGGAACGCCCCCGACGTTATCGGGGCGCCCTTGCCCTGTGGAGTCCGGACTTTCCTCCCCACCGTAGCGGGGCGACCATCCGACTTACCCTTCTACCAAACTTAGTGTAGCGCATGCGGGGAAGCATGTCAAGTTAAGCGCGATCTGTGACCGCGACCAACGTTGACAAAGACGGGGGGCTATGTTAAGATTAAAGCGTCATTCAGCCATATTCCCGTAAAATTGAGAGGGTTGTCACGCATGTATGCTATTATCCGTTCGGGCAACAAACAGTTTCGAGTGGAGGAGAACTGCGAGATTCGCGTGCCGCGTTTGGCGTTGGCGGCGGGGGCGACGTTTGAAGCGCCGGTGCTGCTGCTGGCGCAGGACGGCGAGGTGAAGGTCGGCACGCCGTTCGTAGAGGGGGCGAAGGTCGTCGGCAAGGTGGTCGCCCACGGCAAGGGGCGCAAACTGCGCGTCTTCAAGTATAAGGCAAAGAAAAATTACCGCCGTCGTTACGGCAGCCGCGAGCATTACACAGCGGTGCGGATTGAGCAGATTGTGATGACGTAGGAGTAGCACCGACGTCCTGTCGGCATAAGCAGTCTGGAAGCCTGCGCTACCAGAGAAGGGGGGTTGTTCTCATGGCACATAAAAAGGGTATGGGTAGTTCGCGCAACGGGCGCGATAGCAACGCGCAGCGGCTGGGCATTAAGGTTTTCGGCGGACAGTTCGTCAAAGCGGGCAACATCATCGTCCGTCAACGCGGCTCCCGCTTGCGGGCGGGGGAGAACGTTGGCATGGGTCGTGATGACACGCTGTTCGCGCTCGTGGACGGATACGTCGTGTTCAAGCACATCAGCCGCGATAAGAAGGCTGTCAGCGTCGTGCCCGCCGCATAGAAGGAGGGGGAAGTAA
>JANWYM010000619.1 GCA_025055355.1 Abditibacteriales bacterium | reverse complement strand
CCTCCTTGAGAAGAGCCTTGTTTTTGCGGTTTTTCAGCAGGGCTTCGACGCGCTGGCACATTAGCAATCCGTCGGCGGTGTTGCGCCAGATGTTGACGCCGCGCGGCTCGTAAGGCTTCGGCTCAATCGCAATCCGCACGCCCGGCACCGCGTCCATCGCTTCAGCGAGCCCTTCCTCGAAGCGGTCCCACATCGCGTAGAAGTCCAAGCCGAAGGGGTTCTCGTAGCCGTCAATCCCCGGCCAGACGACGGCGAAGTCAGTGTCCAGTTCAACGTTCAGTTCCAGCGTTCGCTTGGTGCGCTCGATCGCCTTGCGGCGCGCGCTCTCGATGGGTGAGGAGAGAGAGCCAAACTCAAAGTCGGCATCCCAGAACAGATTGGGGATGACCGTCAGGATGCGCATCCCTGTGTCTTTGCTCCACTGCTTCCACAGGTCGAGGTTGTCTTCCCCGATCTCGTTGGGGTAGTGCGCCTCCAACGCCGACAAGCCGTATTTCTGCAACTTCGCAGCGACTGCAAGCCGCTGCTCAATCGTCATCGGTGGATGATAGGCGTCATGAAACCGAATCGCGCCGGGCGCGAAATACCAAACCCCCGCCGAAATCTTCAAATCCAGTGAGAACGACTTCAGGTGTTGCACCACTTCTTCGGGGGTGCGCCGAACGGTCTGAGAGCGTAAGTCCTGTAAAGGCATGGCTAACTCCTGAATGGCAGACGGCTGATGCAGGGAACGCAGAGCGAAGGGGGAAAGGCGAAAGGTGCAAAAGCCGTTGCTTTCGTCTTTGGCCTTAGAGCCTCTGCGAAAGCCGGGTAGCGCAGGCTTCCCGCCGGCGTCAATGCCGACAGGATGTCGGCGCTACGCGGTTTTCGGAGAGCCTCTTAGAACCTATCTGAAAGCCCCCTCTGAGTGAGACCGCTCCGAAGTCTGGCGACTTTGGCTACCCGCGCCAACGTTTTTTTTCCGAATAGGCTCTTAAGAGGGTGTTTGCTTTCTCGTCTTGCTCCCTTCCCTCCATCAGCCCTCCAAGTGGCTGCTGATGGTTCATTTTCCTTTCCTTTGCTTCTTCAACCCCAAATCATCCAACAATGGCACTGCAGCCCCCGCGTCGCATCGCGCTTCCCGCGAACAACACCGCGTTCTTCGTAGGCTGTCAACATCTGCCTCACCTCCTCTGGTCGGGTTGCTTCATCAGGTCTTCATACAACTTCTCCTCTCGCTCGTCAAGCCGCAAATGCGTTTCCACACAGTTCAGCAGCGACGCTTTGCGCGTCTCATCCACCGACGCGCGGGCGATGTTCGGCGGGCACTTGACCTTCAACATAGCCAGACGTTGCTTGCCCGGTCTCATCGGCGCGGCTAAGCCGAACGTCAACGGATTGTGTGGCAGGTCGCTCCCTTGGGCATATCCACGTCCCCTAACAAGCCGTTCCCATCACGTTATCAGGTGGGGCGGTAGGTGGTCCACGCGGTTGAGGTAGCGCAGTTTCGTCCACTGCGGCGTGATGTCAACGCGGGTGATGCCGGTGTTGTGGTGGCTAAAGCGCAGGTGGTCGACGGGTGGCAGGTGGAACAGGGCGCACAGCAACGAGTCGGCAAACCCGCCGTGCGTAACGAGGGCGATCCTTTCGTCACTGTCCGCGAAGCGTTGGCGCAACTGGGCGGCGACGCGCCCGGCGCGGGTGTAGGCTGCCTCATCCGTCTCCCACGGGCGGTTCCACCATCCCTCGTCGGTGATGTCGTCAGGCAGAATATAATCGGGAAACTCGCGCTGCATCTCCGAGCGCGTCATGCCGGGGAGCGTGGAGCCGTCCCGCGCCAGCCAGATGCCACCGTGTTCATGGATGTCCGTCCAGACGTGCACCGCGAGGTGCAAAGCCTTGCTGATGAAGCGCGCTGTCTGCAGGGCGCGGCGCATGGGGCTGGTGTAAAGTTGTGTGATGCCAAAGCCGTCCAGGTTGTAAAGCGTCTGCGGCACGGAGGCATCCGCACGGACCTTTTGGCTGTTCCTCAGATGCTCCGCTACCCGCCGCGCCTGCTCCTGTCCGCGTTCAGTGAGCGGCGGGTCTTGCACTCGCGCCTGCACGTGCTCGTTCGCGTTGTTCCACGATTCGCCATGACGGATGAGGTAAAGTTCCATGAACGGCAATGACCCGTCACCAGTCACCAGTCAACGCCAGACCCCGCCCCAGCCCCCTTGTCACTGGTGACTGGTCACGGGTCACTTCTGTTTCGGCATAATTGCACCCCGCGCAACCCAGCCGAGCACGACACCTAATAGAAACGTCAGCGGAATAGCCCAAAGATGAAACGAGGGCATCGCGACGCCAAATATCGTGACCATGTTTTCATTCCTCCACGTTAGCGATTATAACGAATGACAGGCAAGGGCGTCAAGTTGACGCGCGGCTTCTTCTGCATTATAATCAGGCGCGGAGACATGGAGAGCAACTTCTGGTTCGAAGACGCAGTCATCCTGCGTTGGCTCAACAAGCAGGCGGGGCAGAGTGCCACAGCCGATTTCTTCCTGCGGTGGGGGGCGACGTTCGGGCTGCCACTGATTGGTGTCGTCAGCATGGGCGTCCTCCTTCTGCTACCCGAGCCGAAGGGCGTGCGACGGTGGCGCCTGGTCGCAGCGCTTTGCCTTTCTCTGGGGGCGGTTACGGCAGCGATCTTCTGCGTGAACTTCCTCGCGTGGAGACTTCTCCAGACACCCATCCTGCGCCCGCGCCCTTACATCGCCGCCTCGGTCAACCTGCTGCTCACGGAGCAGAGTGACAACGCGTTCCCGTCGGTCGAGACCGCGTTGTGCTTCGCGTGTGCGATGACGGTTTTTCTAATGTCCCGCAAGGTGGGGGCGGGTCTGCTGGTGGCAAGCGGAATCGTGGGCACAGCGCGGGTGGTCTGCGGGGTGAACTACCCGACAGATGTGGTGGCGGGAGGAATGCTGGGCGCGTGTCTCAGCCTGATATGTGGCGCGCTGTGTGGGGAGACGCTGC
>JANWYM010000618.1 GCA_025055355.1 Abditibacteriales bacterium | reverse complement strand
GAACGAGGCAAAGCAATCTCTCCCGCCGGGGATTGCTTCGCTGTGCTCGCCATGACAGTGACATTTCCCAATTTCCCAGTTTCCCAATTGACCCGGATGGCTGACCCATGTGGGCGTGGCTACAAACTCTAATTCAAGCGACCGGACGTTTCAACGCGCTCTCCATCTTCCTTGCCATCGTTGACATCCTCATCGTCGCCGTAGTGCTTTACTATCTGCTGACGTGGGCGAAGAACACGCGCGCCTGGCAGTTGATGAAGGGGTTGTTGGTCATCCTCGTGTTGAAGCAGTGCGCCAGCATGTTGGACCTTTATGCGCTGGACCGGTTGCTGACCTACTTGATTGGCGCGGGCGTTGTGGCGCTCGTCGTCATCTTCCAGCCCGAGATGCGGTTAGCGCTGGACCAGTTGGGGCGCGGGCAAATCGTATGGGGCAGCCTGCCGATGTCGCCGCAGCGCCGCGTTGCCCGCGTTGTGAACGAAATCGGCAAAGCCGTCGAAGATCTATCGAACCGCTCGATGGGCGCGCTCATCGTTGTAGAGCGGGAGGTCAAATTGGATGCCATCAAGGAAACGGGGCAGCGCGTGGACGGCGAACTGTCGGCGGACTTGCTGCTGACGATTCTGCACCGCGGCAGCCCCTTGCACGATGGCGCGGTCGTTATCAGCGAGGACAAAATCAGCGCGGCGGGTTGTATCCTGCCGCTATCAGACAATCAAGATTTGCCCCATAGCATGGGGACGCGCCACCGCGCTGCCTTGGGGCTGACGGAGGTGGCGGATGCGCTCGTCGTCGTGGTGTCGGAGGAAACCGGTCGGATCTCGCTGGTGCATGACGGCGAGATGGACACGCCGCTGCACCCGCAACTGCTCAAGGAGCGTCTGTTGTCGCTGCTGCAATCGAACGGGCGCCCCGCTGCGCTGCGTCGCTTTCGGTGGAGGAACAAGCAAACGGCATGAAAGGTTTCTTTTCCTCGATGTTCGCCCGTCTCACGCAGAACCTCGGCTACAAACTGCTCGCGCTGATCTTAGCGTTCTGGTGGTGGAGTTACGCCCAGAGCCAACAGTATCCCCGTGAGACGCGCACGGTGTCCGTGAAGGCGCAGGTCATACGCGCCGGTTCGTATGTGCTGCTCAACGGCGAGCCAACCGTCCGCGTGCGCATCAGCGGGTTCCGCGACGATTTGAACGCCTTCGATGCCGGCAGCCTCAAAGCCACGCTCGACCTGAGCCGCGCCATCCCCGGCAGACAGCAAACCCTGCCGGTTCTCATCACCGCTCCTGCCAACAGCCCGGTGGAATTGCTCGACCGCAAGGTCGAGGTCGAGGTGACCGTTGATACGCTGTTGAAAAAACGCTGGAAGGTCGAGTCGCACGTGGAGGGGACGTCCCCACGCTTCCAGGTCAGCCACGTCACTATCAAACCCCATGAGGTCATTGTGCAGGGGCCGGCTTCGCGGTTGCAACGGGTGCGTCGCGTTTACGTGCGCCTGACCCTGACGGGCGCACGTCCGATGCAGATGGAGGAACTGCCCATCGAGGTCGTGGATGCGATGGGTGTTGCCGTGCCCGACGTCGAGGCAACGCCGTCGCGCGTGAGCGTTGCGGTGTCGCTGCGTGAAACGCAGGCGTTTCCCATCGCCCCGCCCATCGTCGGTTCGCCGGCGGCAGGTTTTCGCATTACCGGTTGGGACTACGAGCCGAAAACGATCTTGCTGTCAGGGGAGTCCAGCGTTTTGAAGAGCCTCAAGGCAGTGCCCACGGAGCCGATAGACATCACGGGGGCGCGCGGCAACGTGAGGCGGGAGATCGGACTGCGCTTGCCCGACGGCGTGACCGCGCAAGGTCCAGAGCGTGTGAGCGTGGAGGTCCACATCGCCCCCGAACCGCCTGCACCACCGACCCATGAGCCGTAGATAGCATCAAGCAAGTCGTCAATGATCAGGAGTCCTTTATGCCCGAATCGCATCGCTTCGACTTTTTGGAGATACGCCCGAAGGGGTCCGAGCAACCGTCGCTGCGGCGGGTGATGCGCCCGCGCCCGGCGACGGAGGTGGACTTGACCGTGCGCTGGCGCGTCGTCGAAATTATCGGGCAGCCCGGTGCCGCGCTGGGCGAGTTCAACACCCCCGCCGGGATGTGGGTGGATCGGCAGGGCAACTTGTTCGTGGCGGACAGTTTCAACCACCGTCTGCAAAAAATCACTCCCGATGGTGAGGTCAGTGGGTTGGGCAGTCGCGGCAAGGGCTGGCAGGAGTTTCTCTACCCGCAAGCCGTCGTGGTGGATGGGAACGGGTTTGCCTACGTCCTCGACCAAGGCAACCACCGCATCGCCAAAATCTCACCGACGGGCGCGTTCCTGTCGCACTGGGGCACAGCCGGTTCGCTGCCGGGGTTTCTCAATGCGCCCTGCAGTTTGGCGCTGGACCACTTCGGCAACATCTACGTCGCCGACACCGGCAACTCACGCATTCAGGTTTTCACGACGACGGGCAATTTCGTGGAAACCTTCGGGCGCGGCTACGCCTTCAACCGTCCGCAAAGCGTTTACGTGTCGGAGAACAGTGGTGTGTTCGTGGCGGATACGCTCAACCATCGCATCGTGCAGTTCGACCGGAGCGGCACGCCGCTGCGCGTGCTGGGCGGCTACGGTCACGAAATCGGACGGCTGCACGGACCGTGTGCCGTCGTCGTTGACAGGCGCGGCAACGTCTACGTCGCCGACAACGGCAATGCCCGCGTGCAGGTGTTCAACCCGCGCGGCGAACCCGCTGTGATTTTGCAGCGCCACAGCGTGCCCAACTTCCTGCTCACCGCGCCCGCTGGCCTCGCCCTTGCCCCCGATGGCGCGCTCTACGTGGCCGACGCCGGTGCACACCGGGTCATCAAACTGCAAACGGTATCGTAAGCCGACGGGGTTCAGGGTTGGGCGTGCCGGGTGAACCCCCCCCTCGACCCTTAACCCCCAGCCTGTTGATGAAAGACGTTGACCGCGAAATAGAC
>JANWYM010000617.1 GCA_025055355.1 Abditibacteriales bacterium | reverse complement strand
ATACGCAAAAATGCTTAAACACATTCCAGAAACCCATCCGCTACGTCGTCTGTTCGGGCAGTTGGTCGAGCGAGCGTTCTACACGCAGGTCGGGCGGCCCGACCCACGGCTGGTTACCTACGTGGCGAACCTACTCACGGACTTCGTTCACGTGGACAACATCTTCCGCATCCGCGACGGGCGGGGGCGACGGCTGGAAGAAGTGGCGGATATGCTGGTGGAAAGCGACGTGCGCTTAGGCGCGTCGTCGTTCATCCGCGAGCGCGAGGTGCACAAGCACATCGGCGATTTCACGCTGTTCTGGACGGGGGTGTATCCCGAAGGGCTGCGCTACTTGCGCAGCGCAGCGCGACGCGACCACCTGATTGATTACGTCCGTCAGGGCAAGAAGTCCTATTACATCGCCTCGACCTTCGACTTTGGGGATTATCGCGCCGATGCGCCCGTATTGCGCCGTCTGTCGGAGATGTTTGAGTATTGCGTCTACGGCCTACACCTCGTCCGCAGGGAGTGGGAACGCCTCGAGCGCGAGGGTGCGCAACGGGCGAAGCGGATGTTGATAGAAGGGTAAGACAGGATGAACAGGATGCATGGATTCGAGCGAGGAGGTTGGCGGTGGCCGATGGCTGTCGGTCATGCGCTCCTCGGCCTGTTGCTTTTGATCTGCCTATCGTTTGCCGCTGCGCCGATCCCTAACCCTCAACCCACCGCGCCCGTGCTGGTGCTGGACGATTTCGAGCGGGGCGTGAGCAAGTGGCTGCTCAACGACCACACGAAAGCGGCGTCGGGACAGGTGACGTTCTGCGAGATTCTGCCCAGCCCCTCCGGCGCGCCCGAAGGCGGTGGCAAGGGCGGGGCGATTATCACCTTCAAACGCTCCACCGAAGGCTGGGCGACGGTGAGTTTGCCGGTGGACGGCAAGAAGTGGAAAGCCATTGGCGCGGAACGCCTCAGCTTTTGGCTGCGCGGCGACGGCTCCGACAACCACGTGGAACTGATGCTGCGCGCCACCTCGGGCGGAAAAGAAACGCGCTTTGGCGTGACGGTTCCACTCAATGACCCGCAGTGGCACAAGGTGGTGCTGCCGTTCAGCCGCTTCAAAAATGAGGGCGCGAGCCTCGCCGACAGCATGGAGCAAATTTACCTGGTGCAATTCCTCAAGCGCAGCCGGTGGGACTCGTTATTTTTCACCATTGACCAGATTCAAGTCGAGGGCGTCAGCACAACCCCCGAAGTTGCTATCACGCCGCGTCCGACAACGCCCCTCACGGGCAAACGCACGAACATCACCGTTGACTTCGCCAAGACGTTGGGCGCTACCGCTGTCACTCTCAGCGTGAACTTTGAAGGCGATGAAGCGCGCCTGCTGGATGGGGATTTTCAGGAGAGTTTACGCAACTTCGGTCCGCGCTTCGTGCGGGTGAAAGCAGCGGCGCTGCTCAAGATGGACGCCTCGGGCGGCACGCCGACATGGGACTTCACTTCGTTGGACAACGTCGTGAGCGCGGTGCGCAACGTGGGCGCGGAGCCGTTCATCTGTCTGTCGCCTCACCCTGAATGGAAACTGACCGACGAACAGTTCCTCCAACTCTGCGCCGACACGGTGGAGCATCTCAACGCGAACGCCGAGCGCAAAGTCAACTACTGGGAAATTTTCGATGCGCCGACTTTCGGGGCGGCGGCGATTTCCATTGAGCAGGCGACCGAGCGCTTCAATCGGATTCGCCAGCGTCTCAAGGCGATTGACCCGTCGCTCAAAATCGGCGGTGTTGCGCTCGCGTCGGCGTGGCAGCCGCATCTCCTCTACTTTCTCAAGCACGCCCAGGGGACGGACTTCCTGTCGTTCTACTTCTACGGCACGCACAACGGCATCACCACCGACGCCGAACTGTTCGCCGCCGCGCGGCGCACCGTCGCGGGCGATGTGCCCTATCAGATTGCCTTCGACGACCTGCGGCGCGCCATGGCGCAGGGGAGATGGAACGTGCCTGTGTTCATCACAGAGTGTTCCCTCAACTCCCTGCGCACCCCCGAGGGCGCGTCCCGCGACAAACGCCTCACATCGCCTTTCAGCGCGGCGTGGTGGATGAGCTTTCTCAAGGCGGCGGGTCCTTACGTCAACCACGTGATGGTGTTCAACGCCGCCCATGAAAGTTGGGGACTGCTGGACGAGAAGGGGCGGGCGTATCCCGCCTACTATGCCCTGTGGTTGTTCAGCAAATTTTTCCCTGCGGGCAGCGCTGTGGCTTCCGCTCGGAGCGATAACCCCAACGTGCTGCCCCTCGCCGTCAACACCCCGACAGCGCATAACGTCATGCTGGTCAACCTCTCCGACCAACCTGCGCATTGCCGCGTCGCCGCGAGGGGTGTTGGCACGTTGCGTCAGGTGCGCGGACGCTTCCTCGAAGCCCACGGGCGCGGTGTCCGATTTGAAGAACACCTGCCGCTTATCCCGACGCAGGACGTTACCCTCCCTGCCTACGCGGCAGCGGTGGTGCAGTTCATCGAACCGCCGAAACCGGCGCAGCAATAACAGGCATCGCAGGCGTCGCCAGACCCGTTACACTCAGGGAATCGTCCTCCTCATCGGCCCTTGCGGTTCGAGAACGGGGACGAGGACGAGGACGATTTTCGAGGGAGGACAATGACCACATCCGATTTGCGCTCGCGCCTGGCGCGACGGCCCCAGGTGAAGTTGATTGACTTGCCCACGCCGCTGCACGATTGCCCGCGTTTAGCGCAAGCCCTCGGCGTCAAGCGTTGCTTGATGAAGCGCGATGATTTGACTGGCTTAGCGTTCGGCGGAAACAAGTCGCGCAAGTTTGAGTTCAGTTTCGCCGACGCGCTCGCGCAGGGATGCGACGTCGTCATCACCGGTGCCGCCGCGCAGAGCAACCACGCGCGGCAGGCGGCGGCAGCAGCCGCAAAACTCGGTTTGAAGTGCTACCTCGTCAACCGCCACGACCACCGCAGCCGCCTGGGGATTCAGGGCAACCTGCTGCTGGACTACC
>JANWYM010000616.1 GCA_025055355.1 Abditibacteriales bacterium | reverse complement strand
CAACTTCTCGTTCATCTTTAAAGGCGCGAGGTTGTTCCTCTCGCGCTCGGCGTTGATCAACTTGAGCATCTCCTCTTCGCCCTCTGCGTCAAACGCAACTTGCGCTGGCTCCTTGTCCTTCGGCGTCGGCGCGGTCAGGAGGCGCGAGATCAGCGGCAGTGCCTCAATGTTGGGCGTGAACAGAATGGGTGGGGGTTGGAGGTTGAGCGCAGTGCCGATCTTGCTGCCAATTTTCAGCGTCGTGTCGCGGACGTAAGTCGCCAGGCGCGAGTTCTCGATGTCCGTGCGCACGCGGCTGTGGGCTTCGCTGCGCGTGCTGAGGAACCACAGCACCGTCCCCATCAGCAGCCACGTCCCTCCCAAGCCGCACAACGCGCCGACCCACGGATAGGTGCGCTTGCCGCGTCGGCGGATGCGGTAGGGGTCTTGTTGGTGCTGCTTTTGACGCAGAGGTCGCGTCGCCGCCCACAACACCAGCCACGTCAGCGCGGTCAGCGCGAGGAAAGAGTAGAAGTGCAGCGCGTCGGCGTCTACCTGCACCTTCCCCTGCGCCGCCGCCGCGAGGCGCGGACTGCCCGCTATGCCCACGAGCAGGGAGCCGAACAAACTCAGCACCGCCATTCCCGCTCTCATGCCGCCCAAGGCGAAGCCGATGTTCATGCCGATGAACAGAATCACGCCCGTGATAATCCCCATCCAGTTTATGTGCGCAAGGTAGGGCTGAATCCTGAGCCGCGCCCGCTCTAAGAAGGTGGGCTGCGGTGGGCTGCGATGGGCTTTGTCCGATTCGGTTTTCTCCTTTTGCGTCCCCTCAGTGACCCGTTGACCCTTTGACTCCTCCTTGCGTTCAGGTTCAGAGGGTTGGGGAGGGGGAGGGGGCTGCAACTGGGCGAGAAGCGTCTGCACTTTTTGCAGCAACGCCTGCGCGTAGTCGGCGTAACCTTTCTGCTGGTAAATCTCCGCCGTCTGACGATACACCCGCACCGCTTCCTCAATCAGACCCAACTTTTCGTAAGCCTCGCCCAACGCCCGTTGAATCGCGGCGCTGTTCGGCTCCAACTTCGCGGCAAGCAGAAACTCGTTGATGGCTTCCTGCCATTTCCCCTCCAACGCCAACTTCCTGCCCTGGGCGACGTGCGCCTCCGCTCCGCCGCCGGAGGGGTTAGCGACCTGCTGGCGGTCAACGGGCATTTGCTTGACCTCGTGCCACGGCACGCGCCACTTATTCTCGTAAACGAGCAGCACGTTGGTCAACTCGCGCTCCGGCGCGCTAATCACGTTGCCCCGAAAGTAGAGCGCCTGCGACGCGCCGCCGTCGAGGTTGATGGCATACTCCGCGCCCAGCGATTTCATCGCCTGCGCCAACTGCGTCAGCGTCGCCCCTCCCGAGGTGGTCACCAGCAGCAATTGACGGCTTGCCGTCACGCCCAACGCGCTGCGCGCGCCGCCGCCCAGGACATGCGCATCGCTGAAACCTTCCACTTCAGGGCGAACGTCCACCCTGCCCTCCCACACCAGCGTCGGTCCGCAGGTCAAAGCATGCCGCGCCGCGCCCCACGGAATGCGCGAGCCTTGCTGCCGCGCTGAGGGCAGGAAGAACGGCTTGTTGGTGGGGTCAAGGCAAAACGCCGTGCCGAGGTCGCCGTTGTTGACGAGTTTGCCATCAATCATCACGCTGCCAACAGGCTTCCAATCGGTCTTCGAGAAAAAAGTCCCGTTGATGGCTGCCGTCGGCTGGAGGCGACGAATGAACTTCACAAACGGCTCGTGCGCCCACGTTCCCGTTGACGCATTGAACCCCTTCGCCATCGCAGGCACAACAGCAACGTTCGGGTCATCCAAGTCCACGACCACCACGTTCAGCCGCACGCCCGCCGCCGTCAGTTTTGAATACGTCACCGAAAACGGCAGCGCGAAAGTCGGCGGCATCCCGCTCAGCACCAACAGACATATCCAGATGCTCAAACGCTTCCCCATGACTGTCACCTGCCTCGTTGAACTATTACCCGCATTTACGAAAGCCGCGTAGGTTTTGTTTCACAGGACGCAACTCTCATTGCGCTCGCCGCATCAGTTGCCAGAGGTTGTGCAGATGTTTCATGTGGTCCGCCCCCGTATCGCCCGCGAAGCCGTAGATGTGCAGCCCCTTCCGCTGGAAACGCGACACGCATTGCCAGCCTTCCGCCCACGTTTCCTGGACGGACTCCGCCTCGCCGCCGATTTGTGTCAGAAGGTAGTGCGCGGTTTCCGCCGTCGAAGCGTAGTCCGTTTTGACCTGCGAATACGTGACGATGAAACTCTTCTTCCCCTCCGCCGCATCGCGGGCGAAGCGCAGGAAGCCCGACATCGCGTTGGGGTCCACCTGACGCTGCGCCGGGTCGCCGACGATGCCCGCGTAAATCGAGTCCGCCATGATGAGAACGTCAATCCGCTGGTAGAACTCCTCCACCTTCAGCAGTTCGCGCACGCCGCCGAACCCCGCGCTGAACGACGTGACGCACAGCCGCCCGAGGGTGGGGTTCTCAGCGACCTTGAGCCGCTTGAGTTGTTGCAGCGTCTCGTCGAGGATGGAACGGAACGATGCGGGTTTGGAAAACAGGTCCGCGTAAACTTGCGACAACCCTTTTAACGCCACTGTGACCAATACCGCCGGCTCGCCTGAGCGCAGGAGGTTTTGCTCGGCGACCGACGCGGCGCCGTGCAGGTGAACGACGAGATGGATGCGTTCCTTTTCTGGTTTATATCCTTGCGGCACGAAGAGTTGCCCCACCGTCAAATTCACCCGCGTCCCAGCGAGCGGTTGGGTCTGTGCCATCATGCTGCCAACGGAGGTGAAAAGCAATAAGAGCATTGTTTCCTCCAAAAATACCGTAGGTTGAATGGGCGGATGCCGATAAGAGCCTCTCCGAAAACTCTCCCCTCCTTATCCAGGAGGAGTCGGGGGAGGGGAAAGAAGGTGCCAGCAACCGCGTAACTTTTGAACTGAACTTTTGCGTTTCGCGCTTCTCTCCCT
>JANWYM010000615.1 GCA_025055355.1 Abditibacteriales bacterium | reverse complement strand
TACCGTCAAATCGCAGTGGTCCTATTCCGCCTACGAACTGTTCCTGTCGAACTACTTCGACCCCGCGATGCAGCCGCACGTTTACGTGCAAGGCAGCCCCTACGCGACACCGCCGAACGAGGCGCAGTGGATCGCCCCCCAGGTGAATGATGTGTTCGTGGGCACGGGGTTGGTGTTCCCCCGCGACCAGCACGCAGCGCGGCGCAGTGTGGATGGGCGGTGGGAGCGCATCTGGGCGCTCTACCAGTGGAACCCACAGCGTTACTACGCCAAGCCGGTGATGTTCCAAACCGACCCAGCGCGGCGCGTCGCTGCCGTGCTGATGTCGCGCCCGCAGGACTGCTTCGCCGTTGCCAGTGGCTATAACTCGCCGAATGATAAAGACCCGTTCAAGGCGCAGAATCCGCTTTATCTGTCGCTGTTTGGCGATGACCTCATGCCCGGCGACGAGCGCACGGCGCGCGTGCGGTTAGCGGTGACGGAACTGGATGAAGCGATGTCGCAGCCATTGGCGCTGTATGAGGCTTTTATTGCCGAGAGTCCATGACAACCGCCAGTGTCATGGCGAGGAGCGCAAGCGACGAAGCAAGCCCCTCTGCTGTCGCTGTCGCCTGCGCGGGGGATTGCTTCGCTGCGCTCGCAATGACGGCAGGCGGCGGCGGGCGTAGGGGTGTCACGGCAGAGGGGTTGCGCTGCGCGCTGCTCGCGGCGATCAATCGCCTGCCTACGAACCCCGCTTGACGTGCGCGAAAAACGATGAGTGGTCTTTGTCGTAGAGTAACTTGCCGTTGACGAAGGTTTTCTCCACCAGGGTGCGGTAGTCGAGCGGGTCGCCATCTAAAATCACAATGTCCGCGTCCTTGCCTTCCTCGAGGCTGCCCACGCGGTCGGCGACGCCCAGAATCTGCGCGGGAACAATGGTGATGGACGCCAGCGCGGTGTGGGCGTCCGCCCCGCCCCGCATGGCGAAGGCGGCTTCTAACGGATAGGTGAGCATGTCGCGCCCCAACATGCCGCCCGTGGAGAAAGAGGTCGTGGGCGGGAGGACGGCGAACTTTACGCCTGCCTTTTGCAAAATCCCCGGCGCGTCGGGGTTGGCGCCCGAAGGCTGGTTGCTGCGCTCATCAGGACGATCACGGTCGCGGGGGTTGATGATGAGCATCACGTCGCGCTTCGCGATTTCCTCGGCGATGAGCCACGCCTCCGTCGCCGGGGTGATGACGACGCGGATGCCGAAGTCGTCTACCAGTTTCAGCGCCCAGCGTATCTCGGACACACTCGACGCGGTGACGCGCAGAACGCGCTCCTTGCGAATGAGCGGCAGCACGGGGCTGACCTCGGCGGGCGGGCGCGGTTCCGTCACCGACTTGCCCGCTTTCTTGTCTGCCTCATATTGCTCGTATTTCTGCTGGAACTCCTTCGCCTTGCGGAGTTGCTCACGGAAGTTCCACTTCGCGGACATACCCGCACTGCCTCCCCCGCCGCCGAACCCACCGAATCGCCTGAACCCGCCGAGTCCGTCGCTGACGGCGAAGGTGGACAGCGCCGGCTCTTTGACCAGCATCGCGCTGATGTCGCCCTCCGTCATCTTCAACACCGCGTTATTGCTGCTCAACGGCGCAGGCGTTTGCGGTTGTTCCCCGCCCCCGAACGGCCCTCCTCCGCCGCCCGTCGTGCCCACCGTCGTGACACCCGACGCCAGCGCGAGCGACACCGACAGGTTGAACGGGTCGAGCGCGTCCTTGATTTGCCCCTGCCCGCTTGACACCAATCCACCCGTCACCTGCACCGCCACAAAACCGGGCATGACCACTTTCCCTTTCGCGTCTATCACCTGCGCGCCCGGTGGAATCGGCAGGTCCTTGCCCACCTTGTCAATCTTCGTGCCCTTGATGATGACCGTCCCGCCGGGAATGACACCCTTTGTCACCGTCCACACCTCCCCGCCGACGATGGCGGTCACCGGCTCCGACGGCGCAGCCTGAGAAGAGGCGGAAGGGTAAAGGGGGGAAGGAATGAAAAGGCATACGAACACGCAGGACGCAAGGCGGAGGACGTTTTGACCATTGACCATCATCTGCTCACCACCTTCCCCTCCAGCACCACCTTCTCCACCTTGGTCAGCGTGTTCAGCGGGTCGCCGTCCAGCAGCAGCAGGTTCCCGTCGCGCCCGACCTCCAGGCTGCCGACGCGGTTCGCTACGTGGAGCATTTCGGCGGGATGGAGGGTGATGGCTTTGAGCGCGAGGTCGCGGTCCAGCCCCGCTTTGACGAGTTCGCCCATTTTGAACAGCAACGATTGGTAGCCCTCCACATCATCCGTCGGGGGGCGGCAGGCGACCTTCGCGCCCGCCTTCGCCAACAGGGCGGGAGCGTTGATGCGGTTGCGCGTGTTCGGCTCAAACGTCAAGTCGGCGGGTAGCACGACGGACGCTTTCTTTTGCCCCAACTGTTCGGCGACGCGGTAACATTCGGGCGTGAGGATGAACACGGGCTTAAGGCGGTCATAGGGCTGGAACAAACGCAGGGCGTAAAGCACAGCGGCGGGGTCGTCGCAGCGGATGAACGTCGGGATGTCGCCGTTGACCGCCCGCACCATCGGCTCTCGGCGTGCCTCCAGCGAACCCGTCGTCGTGGGGGGACGCACAAACGGCGGGCGACCGGGCGGTTGTCGCCGCTGGACGGCAAAATCTTCATCAGCGTCGAAATCATCCAACGCGGCAGCCTCGCCGGTCCCCGACGGACGCGCCGACGGACCGCCTCCCCCGCGCGCGCTCTCGAAGGCGAGACGGATGGTGTTCTGCGTCGGCGTGTTCGCCGCGAACCCCACCGTCAAAGGGGCGTTAGGCACAATCGCCATCTTTTCCGCCGATGTGCCGGCGGGTTTGATGATTGCCCCCTGCCCGTTGATGCCTCTCCCACTGGGCACGAGGGCAAGCGTCGTCACGCCCGCTTGCAGCAGACGCTCGTAGTCATCGTGAAACGGATACAGTTCATCCAGCACGCGGAGATGAGG
>JANWYM010000614.1 GCA_025055355.1 Abditibacteriales bacterium | reverse complement strand
AAGCCATCCCCGGCGGGGAAGGCAGTTGCCGCGGAGGGGATGGCTTCGCTGCGCTCGCCATGACATCAGGAGTCAGGGCAAAAAGCCCCATCGCGCTGCCTCCGTGACTCCCCTCCCCTTGGGGGGTTGGGGGAGGGGAAAGAGAGAGCGAGGGCAACCGCGTCACTTTTGGTGTTGAAATGAAAACCGCATGGTTGACAATCACCGTCGCTCTGGCAAGCGCTGCCATCGCTGCTGGAAACGAGTCGGCTGAAATAGGGGAAGCCAGCGGCTGGGAGATGTTGGGCGAGGACACTGGTTGGCTTACAAGCCGCCGCTGGCAGCCGTTAGGTGCAGAGGCAGCCATGTCGTCGTCCCTCGAAGGCGCGTGGCAAGGCGTGCTGGAGGTGGCGGGCGCTAAACTGCGCCTCGTGCTGAAAATCTCAACAAAGCCCGATGGCACGCTGACGGCGACGCTGGACAGCGTTGACCAAGGCGCAAGGGACATCCCCGTTGACGAGGTCACTTTCAAGGGGGAGACGCTGCGGTTCGCCATCAAAAACCTCGCGGTCATGTATGAAGGCAAACTCAGCGGTGCGGAAATCGTAGGACAGTTCAAGCAAGGGGGGATCACGCTGCCGTTGACGTTGCGGAAGACGGACAAACCTCCCGAAGTCAGGCGTCCCCAGACGCCGCAGAAGCCGTATCCTTACGTGGAGGAGGAAGTGAGTTACGAGAACAAGAAAGCGGGCGTGAAGTTGGCAGGCACGTTGACCCTGCCGACGGGCAAAGGTCCATTTCCCGCCGCGCTGCTCATCACGGGTTCGGGGGCGCAGGATAGAGATGAGACCGTGTTCGGTCACAAACCGTTCTGGGTGCTGGCGGACTACCTGACGCGGAGGGGCATTGCCGTCCTGCGGGTGGACGACCGGGGCGTGGGCGGTTCGACGGGGAACGTCGCCGAAGCGACCAGCGAGGATTTGGCGGAGGACGTGCTTGCGGGGGTGGCATACCTCAAAGGGCGCCGGGAGATCAACCCCAAGCGCATCGGACTCATCGGGCATAGCGAAGGCGGTCTGATCGCGCCCATCGCTGCGTCCAAGTCGAAGGACGTGGCGTTCATCGTGCTGATGGCGGGGACAGGTCTAACGGGTGAGGAGATTATTTACCGACAAAGTGAGTTGCTTCTCAAAGCACACGGAGCGCATATTTTGGATATTGCTGCCCAGCGCCGCGTGCAGGAGAAGATGTTCGCCGTGGTGCGGGCAGAGCCAGACAATTCCCGCGCCGAGAAGAAACTGCGCGAGATTTTGGCGGAGGAGATTTCTCAACTCTCGGAGGCGGAAAAGAAGGCAGCGGGCAGCGCATCAGCAGCGTTGGAGGCGCAGGTTAAGGAGGTGCTGTCGCCGTGGTTCCGTTTTTTTCTGACCTACGACCCGAAGCCGACGTTGAGGAAGGTGAAATGTCCCGTGCTTGCCCTCAACGGCGAGAAGGACTTACAGGTGCCGCCCCAAGAGAACCTGCGGGCGATCGCTGACGCTCTTAAAGCCGGGGGCAACCGCGATTACACTATCAAGGAATTTCCAGGTTTAAACCATCTCTTCCAGACCTGCCAAACCGGCGCGCCGTCGGAGTATGCGCAGATTGAGGAGACTATCGCACCGGTCGTGTTGGAGACGATAGCATCGTGGATTCTGCAGCGCACGCGAAGGCTAAAATTTACGCACTGAACTTTTGCGTTTTGCCCTTTCCTCTTCCTGCAGGAGAGAGGAAGAGAAGCGTGAAACGCAAAAGTTTAGTTACGCAGTGACCGCCATTCCCTTCGCCCCCCTAAGAGAGGGGAGTTCGTTGAGCGGCATGCGTGACGAAAAAGCCTTGCGAATCAAGAGGAGCCGCCCATGACGTTTCATCGCTTTCACCATCACGGATGGCTGCTGCTCTCTGTTGTCGTTTTTGCGTCTTGCCTCGTTGAGGCATCTGAGCCATCGTCTCGCAACCTCGTCCAGAACGGCGGTTTTGAAACGCCGCACCCAGATGACTTTCTTCAGCCCGACCAGTGGGCGGATTTTCAGACCTCTTCGCGCACGGCGTATCGGGACCGACGCACGTTCCACAGGGGGTCGGTGAGCCTGAAACTTCTCACCGACCCGGCAGCAGGCACGCAGCAGATGTATCAGCGCTTGCATGGCGTTGAAGCGGGCGATGTGCTGCGGGTGTCGTTCTGGGCGAAAACCAACGGGCAGGTGTATGGTCAGGTGGCTCTCCTGTCGGGGACGATCAGGGAGGCGCCGCAGTTGCTGGCGGAGAAGTCGTTCCGCGATGGGGGTTGGCAGCCTTACACTTTCACCGTGACCGTGCCGGCGGGGTTGACCGCGCCGCTGGCGATTCATCTGGGACATGCCAACGGCAAGGTGGCGGGGGGCATCGTTTGGTTCGACGACGTAACCGTTGTGAAAACCGGGCGCGTTCCCAACCCGCCTCGCCGCGTCCCCAAAGAGTTGGTGAGCAACGGCGGCTTTGAGGAGGTTCAGAACCGCGGCGGTCACGGCGGGCAGCCCATCGAGTGGACGGTGCGCAACCTCAATCCCAAAGAGGAGAAGTCCGTGACGTTTGAGGTCGTCGCGCCCGGGCGGAGTGGGGCGCGCTGCGTCAAAATCGCAGGCGCGTCGGCGGATTCGTTCGTGGCGTTAAGTCAAGAGGTGCAAGGGGTCAATCCCGGCGGCTGGTTCGTGCTGCGACTGGCTTACCGTGCCGAGGGCGAAGTGAAGGGCGGCGCGATGATCGTGGGATTAGACGAGCGAGGCAACGATGTGCAACTCAGCATCGCCGGCGACTTCGTGCCCAGCCGCGAGTGGCGCACGATGGAGCATCAGTTCCAACTCAGCCCCGATGCGAAATCGGCGCAAATTGTCATTAACGTTGTAGGCACGAGCGCGGTATATGTGGATGACGTTTCGCTCACGGCGGGTAAGTTGCCCTCCCCTGCGGTAGCGCGGCAGCCGCGCCTGTATCCGCTGCCGCCCCTCGCCGATATCAAAACCCACA
>JANWYM010000613.1 GCA_025055355.1 Abditibacteriales bacterium | reverse complement strand
CTTGATATGCGAGTCAATCGCCAGGCGGAAGCCAAAGCCGAACTCAGCGTTGTCCTCAAAGAGCGAGTTCGACCACGCCGGACCGCGCCCGTCGCGGTTGGTCGTGTAAGGCGTCGTCGGCAGGTTGCCCCCGTAAATCGAAGAGCAGCCCGTCGCGTTAGCGATGAGCAAGCGGTCACCAAACAGTTGTGTCAGGAGTTTGATGTAAGGCGTCTCCCCGCAGCCCGCGCACGCTCCGGAGTATTCAAACAACGGCTCCAAGAACTGCGAGGTCTTGTTGTCAATCCTGATGACCGTGCGGTCGGGGTCAGGCAACGACAGAAAGAAAGCGTAGTTCTCGCGCTCCGTCTCGCGCAGCGGTCTCTGCGGTTGCATGTTGATGGCTTTGCGGCTGGGGTTGGACTTGTCTTTCGCCGGGCAAACCTGCACGCAAAGGGTACAACCCGTGCAGTCTTCGGGCGCGACCTGAATCGTGTATTGCCAGCCTTTGAAATCGGTGCCTTTGTAGGGCGTTGACTTGAACGTTGCCGGGGCGTTCGTCAAGTGGTCAGGCGCATACACCTTCGCCCGAATCGCCGCGTGCGGACAGATGAGCGCGCACTTATTGCACTGAATACAAATCGCCGGCTCCCACACGGGAATCTCCAACGCGAGGTTACGCTTCTCCCATTTGGTCGTGCCAGTGGGCCATGTCCCATCCACAGGGAACGCGCTCACGGGGAGCAGGTCACCCTTGTTGAGCATCATCAGCGCGGTGACTTTCTGCAAGAACTCCGGCGCTTCGGGGGCGATGACCGGCGGGCGCGCGTAAGTAGCCGTCACCTGCTCTGGCACTTTGACCTCGTGGAGGCGCTCGAGCGTCTTATCCACCGCCTCAAAGTTGCGGCGCACGACCTCGCGCCCTCGCTTCCCGTAGGTTTTTTCAATCGCCTGCTTAATCTGCGCGATGGCTTCTTCTCTGGGTAGCACGCCGGAGATGGCGAAGAAACAGGTCTGCATGATGGTATTGATGCGCCCGCCCATGCCGGTTTCCTTCGCCACCGCGTAGGCATCAATCACGTAGAACTTGAGTTGCTTAGCGCGGATTTGCTCCTGCACCTCGCGGGGCAGGTGGTCCCAGACTTCCTCTGGACCGTAGGGGGCGTTGAGCAGGAACACCGCGCCCGGCGCGGCGTATTCCAGCACATCGTATTTGTCGAGGAACACAAATTGATGGCACGCCACGAAACTCGCCTGCTTGATGAGGTAGGAGGAGCGAATCGGGCGCGGTCCGAAGCGCAGATGCGAAATGGTCATGGCGCCGGACTTCTTCGAGTCGTAGACGAAGTAGCCCTGTGCGTAGTTGGGCGTCTCCTCGCCGATGATTTTGATGGAGTTCTTGTTCGCGCCTACCGTCCCGTCCGCGCCCAGACCGAAGAACACCCCTCGCACGACGTCCTCTGGTTCGATGTCCAGCGCAGAGTCGAAGGGCAGTGAGGTATGCGTCACGTCGTCCACGATGCCGACGGTAAAATGGTTCTTGGGTTTCTCCTTCGTCAGTTCATCAAACACCGCCTTGACCATCGCGGGGGTGAACTCTTTGGAGGACAGACCGTAGCGCCCACCGATGACTGTTGGCAAGTTGGCACGTTGGAAGGTTGACAGGTTGGAACGTTCGACCAATGCTGTCACCACGTCGAGGTAAAGCGGCTCGCCCACGGCGCCCGGCTCTTTGGTTCGGTCGAGAACCGCGATGGCGCGGACGGTAGGCGGCAGCGATTTGACGAAATCCTCCACCGAGAACGGACGGAACAGCCGCACCTTCAACACGCCCACTTTTTCCCCTCGCCCCATCAGCCACTCGACGGTTTCATGGGCGACCTCCGCGCCCGACCCCATGAGGACGAGGACGCGCTCGGCGGCGGGATGCCCCACGTAGTCAAACAGGTGATACTGCCGACCCGTCCGCTGAGCGAACCGGTCCATCGTCTCCTGCACAATCTGCGGGCAGTTGTTGTAGAAGGGGTTGCACGCCTCGCGCATCTGGAAGAAGGTATCGGGGTTCTGCGCGGTGCCGCGAATCACCGGGCGGTCGGGGGTGAGGGCGCGTCGGCGGTGCGCCTGCACGCAGGCCTCGTCCACCATGAACCGCAAATCGTCATCCGTCAGTTCCTCAATTTTGGCGACCTCATGCGAGATGCGGAAGCCGTCGAAGAAGTGGAGAAACGGCACGCGCGCCCGCAGTGTTGCCGCGTGAGCGATGCACGCGAGGTCATGCGCCTCCTGCACCGAGCCGGCGCACAGCATCGCAAATCCCGTCTGCCGACACGCCATCACATCGGAATGGTCGCCGAAAATCGAGAGCGCGTGCGTCGCCAGCGTGCGGGCGGCGACGTGCATACAGAACGCATTGAGTTCCCCAGCGATTTTATACATATTCGGGATCATCAACAGCAGCCCTTGCGAGGAGGTGAACGTCGTCGTCAACGCGCCCGCTTGCAGTGCACCATGCACCGCGCCTGCCGCACCGCCTTCGGACTGCATCTCAATCACGTCTGGCACGAGTCCCCAGATGTTGGGACGCCCCGCCGCTGACCATTCGTCGGAAAGTTCCCCCATCGGAGAGGAAGGGGTAATAGGGTAAATGGCAATCACTTCATTCATCCGATACGCCACCGAAGCGACCGCCTCGTTGCCATCCACCGTTATCATACGCCTTGCGTTCACAATCGGACGCCTCCTTCAATCGTTCCAAAATAAACAGAGCATCCTGCCCCGCAAGCGAGCGAAGAGGTCGAACCTCACGTCCCTTCTCACATAGGCGGCTCGCGTAGGCGGAGCATCCTGCTCCGTTTAGCCTGTTGCAATGAAATTGCTGAGAGGCGGTCGGTAAGGCGGTCAACGGATTTCGGTAGCGGATTAAGCGGATGATGTCGGCGTCCAATCCGACAGTAATCCGCTTAATCCGTCTCCTGGTTTACGTCTCAAGGCGGTCAACGGATTTCGGTAGCGGATTAAGCGGATGATGTCGGCGTCCAATCTGACAGTAATCCGTTTAAT
>JANWYM010000612.1 GCA_025055355.1 Abditibacteriales bacterium | reverse complement strand
AACTTCCAATCGCGGATCGCGCTGACGGCGATTTTGCGCTCCGTGTGACAGTCCATGCATGGTTTGTTCGCCGCGCTGATGCGGATTTTGCGCTGAGTGGGGGCTGGCTGCCCCTGCGCCCAGCCGCGCCAACCGACAGCGATAACACCAATGCTGGCTAAGAGAACGACGCATAACAGCACCGAACGAGCATGTTCTTTCTTCATTCATCTCCTCCTCCACGCCTGCCTGTCATTGCCAGCGCAGCAAAACCGTCTCCGTCACCCAAAAACGTCGTTGCTTTGCTCCGCTCGCCATGACGTTTTCATGCGACTGGGAGGGCGACGCTCCTGCGGAGCCGTCGGTTATCAGCGCGGGCGCTTGGCTCGGCAGGAGTCTCGCCCTCCCAAAGACTCGCCCTCTCGAAGACTCGCGCTTCCGAAGCCCCTACGGGCTGGTAGGGACGTCCGCCCCTACTTCATGGCATTGGTAACAGTCATTCAAGGTATGACACCTCATGCAGAACGAGGTCCGCTCAAATGAGGCGCCTTTGACGTTGTGCTTTTTCGTCCAACCTTTGGGATGCGGCATCGGCGTTTCGTGACAGTTCATGCAGTTCTGTTGCGTGTGGCACTGCAGGCACGCCGTCGCGTTCTTCTTGGCGGGCTTCCCGTGCGTGCGCACGAACCCCGCCGGGTGCGGGATGTCCATCTTGTGGCAGTTCGCACACTCCTGCTGCTTGTGGCAGTTGGCGCAGACGGGGTTTTGGTTCGCCTCGATCGAGTGCAGGCTCTGGGGCATCTTCGCGGGCTTCACGGGCGGGAAGATGTCGGGATACGTGATGGTCAAAGTGCGCAATCGCTTCATCCAGTCGTCCGGGTGCGGCATGTCGAGGCGATGGCAGTTGTCGCAGAACTTTTGCGTATGGCAAGTCGCGCAGTCTGTCTTCAAAGTCGCCCGCGCCGCCGTCGCGGATGCTCTCGTTGCCATTGACAACTCGCCGTGAACGGCTAAGAAATCCTTCCGCTTGTGCGACTCCGGGATCGCGCCCGTGTGGCAGGTGTCGCAGAACGTTTGCTTGTTGTGACATTGATAGCAATCGGACGTTTTGGACAGGGCGGCGTGCAGCGCCATGAAGTTGGCTTGTTTGTGCGACTTTGGCTCTGCCCCCTGATGACACTCCACGCAGAAGGTTTGGGTGTGGCATGCCAAGCACGTCTTTTTGTGCTTAGTCGCCGAGTTGACATGGACGTTAAGCCACCCTGGACCGTGCAGCATCTCGCGGTGGCAGCGGTCGCAGTAGGCTTGGTCGTGGCAGACGCGACAGAACTCCTCGTTGGCAGCGGACGCGCCCGCGTGGGCGGGCATCCAGTTGTGCAGGTGGGAGTCGGGCAGTCGCTTCTGGTGACAATCCTGGCAGAACTGCGTCTGATGACATTCGGCGCACGCCTGCGGGTCGCGGCGCACATCGAACTTGTGGTCAAGCATGAAGTTTGCCTGACGGTGCGACGACGGCTTAGGCGGACCGACCTGCGGCGCGGAGGGCATCGAGGAAGTCGGCGTGATGCTCATGATAAACGCGACCAACGCCTTCATGTCTTTTTCGGGCAACTGCGTCGCGGGCATAATGGAGCGCGGGTTAAACTTGGTCGGGGTGCGAATGACCGCCTCCACTGTTTTCGGGTCACGCTTGCCGCCCAACGCCAAATCTGTGCCGCCCGTGCCGCCCCCGCCATTGATGCCGTGACAGGCTTGACAGCGGTTGTCCAGAAAAATCTTCACGCCCCGTTGCGCCTCCTCCGACAGTTGCGGTTCGCGCGGCGAGGACTCCAGCCCTTTGATGCCCAAAAACGTGACCGCCGCGAACAGGCTCACCGCTAAAAAAATGCAAAACGGGCGGCGCGACAGCCGCCGCTCCGGGTTGCGGTCTACGTAAGGCAGAACGAGGTAAGCCAGCAGCACGATTGCTGGAATCACTATGCCGCCAACAAACTGCCACTTGCCGGGGAAGAGGTGAACGAACTCAAACAGGTAGAGGAAATACCAATGGGTGTGCGCTGGGTATGCCGAATTCGGGTCGGCAGGTGGCTTCAACGGTGCGCCTTTGACGGCGGCGAAGAAGAGCAGAATGAGCAGTGTGCCTAAGCAAACCACCGCCAGTCTCCAGATGTGGTCAGGATAGAACAGCGTCGGTCTTTCAACGGTCTCCTCCTCGCCCACGCGCCGCCACGGCGGGGTGATCCCTTTGACGCGCACGTGGAAGACATGAAAGATGATGAACACCGTGACGAGCCCGGGCAGGAAGAAAATGTGCGCCCCGTAAAAGCGCGTCAGCGTCAATGCACCAAGGGTTTCACCCCCCAAAACGGCGCGCTGGATCAGCGGTCCGACGACGGGGAGCGACCCTACGAGGCTGAAGCGAATTCGCGTCGCCCAGTAACCGTTCTGGTCCCACGGCAGCAGCGTGCCAGTGATGGTGAACCCCATCGTCAGCACCAACAGGAGAACGCCCACCACCCACACCATCTGGCGCGGCTTTTTGTATGCACCCCAAAGGAACACGCGCAGCATGTGCAACCCGATAACGAGCGCGAGCGCGTCCGTCGTGTAATAGTGCAGCCCGCGCACTAACTTCCCCAACGCGACGCGATGCTGAATGAACGCGACGCTCTCGTAAGCGTGGTCGGGCGTCGGCACATAATAAAGCGCGAGAAAGATGCCGGTGGCGGCTTGCAGCGCGAACAGGAACACCGCCAGCCCGCCGAGCGTATGCAACCATCCCACACCCGTCGGCAGCGGATGCTCCAAAAACCGCCTCGCCATCGTGACCAGCCCGGTTTGCTCGTCAATCCAGCGGAGTAGGAAACGCATTGCAAGAGGGGAAGTAAGGGGAGGTAAGGGGAAGTAAGGGGAAGTAAGGGGAAGGAGGGAGAAGTAAGGGGAAGTAAGAGGAAACGGCTGTGACAAGACTTCCCTCTCCTTCCTCTTACCTCCCCCTCCTTCCCCCTTACCCCCTCCTTCGCCTTATTTCTCCTTACTTCCCCCGACTTCCCCCTCCTTCCCCTTACTTCCCCTT
>JANWYM010000611.1 GCA_025055355.1 Abditibacteriales bacterium | reverse complement strand
TGGGCGATGAGGTCGATCTTCTCCCGTTCCTCAATTTTGCGCACCACCGCCTCGGCGATCTTCTCTATCAGGCTGTCTAACAGGTCGTCACTGGGCATAACTCGCTCCCCTGGTGACCTCTATTATAACCGTTTTTTTTGTCAAGGGGTCCGGAAAAAAATTTTTCTTGCGGCGTCAGCGGCTGCCCGTCCCGCCATTCCTGCCGCGCCTTCTCTCACACCTTCCAGACCACCGGTAGCAGCAACGTCGCTATGATGGCGATGACGGTGATAACGATGAGGACCTCGATGAGGGTGAAGCCGCGATGGCATTGACCACTTCTACTTCGCTCCCGGATCGAATACCCGGACATAAATACCACCGCCTGACAGAAGGATCGCATCATTCGGCCACCGTCCCAACAAATTGAGGAGAGCCTCTTCCTTGCCCCGAGCCGGTTGGTCGCCGCTGGCTTTTGAACCTTGTAGCACATCTTTAAGAAAAGCCACATCCGCTGGCTGAAGACAAATGACTCCCAACGATATGCCATACTCAAAACGCACTGTCCAGGTCTCAGGAGGAGGTCTAAGCGGCTGCAAGGCGGACAACTTGGGCTGTTGGAGAGGGGTGTTCATGATGACCCGCGCTCTCACCATGGCACTTTTTCTCACCTTCTCATCTACTAAACTTTGGACGAAGACCTTTTGCGCCTCCCCCAACTCTGTGAACCCCCTCGTAGAGGTGGAGAGCAGTTGTTCAGCCGTGAAGGGCACGTCGGAATGGGTGGCTAAAAAAGCCTGCACCAAAGAGAGATATTTTGCTTTCATCGTTATAAGTGCCTGCTTGTGCCGGTTCATTAACCGTTCTCTTTCCTCAGCCGTCAACTTCTTCTGCCGCCTGTCCGGAACGAAGGTCAGATAAACGAGGTCACCCACCGACCGCTTGGAAAGGCCTGTGCTTGCTTGGAAGGCATGAAGTAATGACTCCGCACGGACTTTGGCACGTGTGGAGACAAAAAGAGGACGCTCATGCTCTCGACGGTCTAAAAAAACGGGTTGCCCCGTCTGTCGTCGTATGGTCTCCACTACTTCGTTGGCATTGATCACCCCTTGTCGGGGAAGGACAACCCATCGGTCCGTTGGCGAGGCGTTAGAGGAGGGACGTCCCGACATGAGCCAGAGAAGCGCAAGACACACAGAAACAATATCAGAGAGTCTCCCCATGTCAACGTCCCCCCTTATGCTGTTCGAGAAAGTGGAGTAAAGGCACTAAGCGATAGCTCTGACTTTCTCGACCCTGAGACATCCCCACGACGAAGTGCGCCCGTTCAATCCATGTCAGTAAGTCGAGCGATTCCGTCCACTGCGGCTCCCCTGTTCCCGAGACTTCCAACACCGGGTCAAAACGGAGATGGAGGGCATAACGGCCTCCCCTGCCTTTCATGGCTTCTTGAGCCCATTGTTCCTGACCCGATATCTGAGCGTATAGTTTGAGTATCCTTTCGCGTTCAACGGCTGGGAGGTCGGCAATATCAATGAGTTCTCCTTGGAGGAGCGATGCCCCATGCTGCGGACCCAACGAATCTATTAACTTGGGTATCCCCTCTGCGGCGGCTGCCCGGAACTCCTCGATGGTCTGGACCTCGAACCGACTGAGATAGGCAGGAGAGGGTTGCTCCTTTTTCTTTAAGGTCACAAAGTCGTTTGTTATCCTCCACTCTGTCTGGGTTGCTTCCGCGATTAGGCCAAGCAAAGAGCGGACTGACGGCTTCTCGTTGAGTGTGATAATCTTCTGCAAGTCGGATGGGCTCAAATCGGCTACGACATTCAGCCCGGCTTGCGCCGTCATCTGGTGGAGCAACGTTGAGATGGACGCCCCTCCTTTGCCCACGCGAATGACTCTCTCTAAGAAAGGAGGTTGAGTATCAGACCCCGATGGAGGTGCGGCAGCCCACACCCCGAGGACTCCACACCCCAGGCTCCAGCAGGCTATCATCTTCCACGCCGAGGCTGTTCTCATAAGATACACCTCCCGCAGGCAGGATGAACCTCTCCAAAAGGACGACTCACTCAAAGGTATCCGTGACGTTCAGCAGCCACCAGCAGAGTCATCAACTTTTTGGACAGGCTTTCCAGCGTGCTTGCCCCCAGCGTTACTGCACCGTGACTTCACAATGAAGATTCCCCCAACTCGCATTCTGCACTTGCGGACAACTTACGGGGGCCTCCACAGTTCCGTCTGGACGTGTGCAGGTCAGATCCGTCTTCACCGTATAGGTGCCAGACAAGACCCCTGAGCAGATTACCTTGACAGTCTGGCCCGCCTGACATTGCACCCGTCGGCATGTGACTGTAGTAGCCTTGACATCATAAACACAACCACAAACCGTTGGGCTTGCGTCGCTGCCTATGGGAAAGAGAGCCGTCAACAAGCAGACCACCGTGACAGTGCAATCACTCTGACAAGTGAATTCAGATGAACCGGAGAAAGTCTTCGACCAACTCTGTGGTTGACTAAATTGCGTCCTAATCGCCACGCAATTCTGACACCGTGGTTGTTGAGCAAATGCACGCTCCGTCCAGTAGGCAGGTGCCGATACAGTGATAGCCCAGATACACAAAAAACGCAACCGCATAACTTATCACCTCCATTAGTTAAATGGACCCACAGCCCACCAGCCGACCATCGCTCTCTCCTCCCTCGAAAACAACCGCCCCCACGGGAGAGCGACGCTCCAGCGGAGCCGACGGGTTCGGCAGGAGCCTCATCCTCCCAGATCGTTGTCGTCGTCCGTGTTCTCGAACCTCACAGACGACCGACGACGAGGACGATCTTTCCTATGGCATGGTGCGTCAACGATGCAAGGCGGATGCCTCTGAAAATAACAAGCGTTACGCCGCTGCGTATGGAGTCCCCAGCTTGTTGGGGTTGGGTGGCAGGACACCCCGAACGAGTTCGGGACTCCGACGCCATGCGATTTTCATGCGGCGTGGTGCCGACACGTCGGCATGAGGGATTCCCGTGAAAATGGTGCAGAAGGTTCAACCACGCCAACACTGCTGCGATGAGGTCGATCTTCTCCCG
>JANWYM010000610.1 GCA_025055355.1 Abditibacteriales bacterium | reverse complement strand
ACGCTGCTGGCGATGTCTAAAGGGTGGATGGAGCCGCTGAAAACCTGCTTGCGCCACAGGACGACCGACAGGATGCCCCACACGAACGCCGTCAGCAGCAACTGCGGCAGCAGCGCCACGCTTGCCCACCACAGGGCGAGAACCCAGGCGAACTTCCAGTTAGGGAATCCGACGATGATGTCCGTTGGGAAGTGCCTCCCCTCGCGGAACCGCGCCACTGCTTCGCCGTTGCGTCTAACTTCCTCCGCCAAGTCAGCGCGCCCGTGCGCAGCGGCGTAAGCAGCAAATCGCCGCGCCGCTATTCGCGTCCTCTCAGGCAGATAGTTCCTCTGAGCGAGTAATTGTTTTTCCTCATCTTTGGTCAACTTACGCTCTAAGCCCTGCCAAGCTGTGGTTTCGATAGCGATTGCCACCAGACTTTGGATGAGACAGTGACTGCTCTCTCTCATGCGCGCCCCCAGGCGCGCTACATCGCCATAGATCTGCAAAGCGCGCTGGTGGTCGCCGGCGCGTTCCGCTTTGACGCCCTCCCAGATTGCCAGCCGCGCGACGCGACGATGCTGGGCGAAGTGAGGGAACAACAGCGCGGCGAAGACAGACCACTTCTCTTCAAACAGCAAGGGGCGGACAAGTTCGCGCACGGCGATGGATGCTTGAGTGTCTTGCAGTGTGCAGTCGTCGTAACGCGGTTTCTGCGCTCCTTCGTGCAGGACGGCGAGGGCTTCTGCGTCCCGATGGGCGGCGAACAAGAAGGAGGCGAGCGTCCAGTCGAAGTAAGAATTGTCAGGTTCGAGTTGCCGCCCCTTCCGCGCGACGGCAATGGCTTGCGCCAGTTCCGCTGCGGTGAAATTCTTCTGTTGTGGGGGAGGAGTACTGGGCATCGTTTGCGGGTCGCCCGCCACGCGGTCGTCGCGGAACCATGAAGCCGTATGACGAAGCCGATTGGCGACGAGCCATGCATTGTTAGGGAATCGCCGCAGCAATCGGTCGTAATTCAAGACAGTTCGGCGTCCGTCCGCCTCCTCCGCCATCTTTGCCAGCACGCGCACATCGTTCGGATAGCGTCGGGGGAGTTCCTTCAGCAGCAGTGACTTCTCCTGATGCAGCCAGTCGGACAAACGCCTCGGCGGCTTGCCCATCATCATCCGATGCGCACCGTCTCCGCGCACTTGCATCCGCCACATCAACCGCAGCGTCGGCACACTCAGCACCACGAGCCAGACTGCCGCGAAGAGGATAATTCCGAAGTGTTTGCGTCCCATGACGATTTCCTCCTTCTGTCGGGGCGCTTATCGGAGCGCAAGTCAGGGCGCGTTCCCGCCGTGTCCTCGTCGTCAAACCAATCGAGGTCGAAGGCATACAAGCCGTGCGACCAGGTCCACGGCTGAACGGCAATAGCGTCGGGCGGGGCAGGGGCTTCAGGCGAGCGCGCGTGCGGCAGCGCCACGAGGGCGGTGGTCAGGAGAGCGATAACAACGCCCAACGCGGACGCGCCCAACAATTTGTAGAGCGGTCGGGCGAACAGCGCGTCGAGGCGGTCAAGGAGCGAGTCGGACTTCGCCGTCCGCGCCAGCACCACTTCCAGCACGCGGAAATCGAAGTCGGGCGATGCTTTGATGCGCGGGTAGTTGTCCAGCGCAGCACGCACCATCCGCAGCGTGTCCCGCTCCACCTGGCAGGAGGGGCAGGTGGCGAGGTGGGCTTCGACGGCTTGGGCTTCCGCCCGGTTCGTCTCCCCGCTGAGATAGCGCTCTAACCGTTCACAGACTTGACGGCAGTTCATCCGAGTTTCTCCCACGCTTCCCGAAACTTCCGCCGCGCTTCGTTGAGGCGCGAGCGCACTGTGCCGATGGGGATGTTCAGCACCTCGGCGATGTCCTCGTAACTCAGGTCGTGCATCTCGCGCAAAATCAGGACGACGCGCAGCGGTTCGGACAGTTTGTCCAGCGTGCGTTCCACCATCAGTTTGGTGAGGGCTTGCGATTCAACGTCCGTCGTTTCCGACCGCTCGCTGACGCCCACGGGGCGGGGCGGTGCGACATCCTTCGCCCGCCGCTGGCGGTGCCGGCAGAGGTTGACGGTGATGCGATACAGCCACGTGAACCACTGCGCCTCGCCGCGAAAGGATTGGATGGCAGTAAACGCCTGAATGAAAGCCTCCTGCGCCACGTCCTCCGCGTCATCGCGCTGCCGCAGGAGTTGGTAGGCGAGGTTGACCACGCGGTCGCGGTAGCGGTTGAGCAAAACGCCGAACGCCTCCCGCTCCCCCGCCTGACAGCGGGCGATCAGCACGGCGTCGGCGGGGTCGCGCACAGCAAACGTCGGTTGGATGAGCGCGAGCGCGGCGTCCATTGTTCCTCCCCTCTTTCACCGAGTTAGATGACAGCGAGCGGTGGAAAAGTTCGGACGATTTAGAGCCTATCCGAAAACTCTCCCCTCCTTCCCAAGGAGGGGTCGGGGGAGGTCCAGAGCGAGCCAACAACCCCGTATGGTCTTCCCGGTAATTCGGATAGGCTCTTACGACGACTCTATCTTCATGTCAACTCGCCATCTCTCTTGCGGCAGCAGGGAGAGTTTCCAATGCAGCAGAAACGCCGAACTCTGATGCGTCCACTGCATCCCTTCGATGGCTTGGGAGGCGGTCATAATGGGGCAGTGCCACAAACCCGCAGGCGCGTCCCACGACAGGCGCACGCGCAGGTTGAGCCAGCGGTCAATTAGCGTCAGAGCCGTCGCGTTGTCGTCGGTGGACAGTTGCGAGAGCGAGCGGAGAGGACGGACGCCCTGTCGTTCCTCGTCGTTGACGGTGAACCCACACTCCGGCGGCTCGGTATGCGTGAGGACGAAGTTGAACTCAACGCCGAACCAGAGGTCCATGGGGGTATCGTTAGGGTTGATGAGTTGGTAATGAATGAAGACGGTTGCGCCGCGCGCTTCCACGGTTTTGTCCACCTGCATCGGCAAATGTTGGGCGCCGACCCAGACGTGACCGAGACGGGACAACGTGAGTCCGCTCCCTGACAGCCGCGGCTCGGATGGTCGCGGCTCATAAGGCTGATTGAC
>JANWYM010000060.1 GCA_025055355.1 Abditibacteriales bacterium | reverse complement strand
AGCCGTGACAGTTGATGAGGACATGCGGCGGCATCTCATCCATCAGCCCCAGCACCGCCCGCGTTTCCACCGAGTTGTCGGCGGGGTCGTCCATGACAACGCCTTCGGCGTTGGTATTCATCCGCCCATCGTAGCAGCCGTCGGGGTTCGCCAGGGGGACGACGATTACGTTGTGCGTTGCGAGCAGTCGCTCCATCGGCGTGCCTGCGAACGCGCCGCTGTGGTAGCCACGTAGCACCGTCTCCGCGAAGATTTTCCCGCTCTGCTCGACGGCGTGCTGCCCGGCGACGATATAAAGGTTGCGTCCCGCCGCTCGCGACTCGCGCTGGATGCGGAAGGCGTCCAGCGGGCGACCACGCGCGCTCTCACCGAGCGAGCACCGCTGCACGCTCAAGCCTGAAGCGGGAGGCGCCTCCATCGCGTCGCGGAGGTTCATGTAGTGCGCATACGGGAGGGGAAAGGTCTCGGCAATCCAGAGGGTTGCCTCGGCTGTTAGAGGGGTTTCAACGATCAGCGTCGTCGCGCCGAACCGCTGCGCCGTGTCGGGGATGCGCTCAAAAGGGCGCCCGTTCCGCGCCCAGAGGCAGTGCTTCCAGAACGGTTCGTAACTGTCCTGCCCCGGTGTCAGTCCCTCGACCACAATGCGTGCGCACGGCCAGTCCCGCCCGGTGTCGTTGCGCACCTGAAAGTAGAACCACAACGGCGGATAAGTATCGCTCGGATAGCGGTGCGGGCGCACGGTGACGGAACTTGGCTCCTCGAGCAGCACATCCGTGGCACCGTGGTCGTCAGGCACAATGACTTTCACTGTTCTCCTCCGAAAATCGTCCTCGTCGTCGTCCTCGTTCTCGGCTCTCAAGGGCGACCGACGACGAGGACGAGGACGATTTTCATCCGGGGTGGTGTCCCCTTGGGAACATGGATGATTCCCTTGAAAATACCTGTCCTTGCGAGCGGAGCGAAGCAATCCCCTGCGCGCAAAAATGTCATTGCGAGGAGCATAGCGACGAAGCAATCCCCTCCGCCACAGCAAGCCCTGCCCCTGCAATCGTCTCCTCCGCAGGGGATTGCTTCGCTCCGCTCGCAAGGACACTTTCCTGCAGTGTGCGTCTCAGTAACGGATGAGGACGAGGAGGATTTGCATCGGGCGCGACGTCCTCGATTTTTTACAGTTCTGCCAGATTGTCTATCACCTTCTCCACAGCCCGCACGATTTCTTCCCGCAGTTCCTGACTCACGGGGCGATGCAGCACAGGTAAACCGACCGTGCGCTGCTCGAAGCGTTCCGCCTGCGGGCACATGCCGCGCTGATAGGTGACAGGGGAGGTAACATAGGGGGCATCGAAGGGATAGCCAGCCCCCCATATTCCGCACCGCTCCTCATACAACGGGTTCCAGTAGACCGGCAGGTAGCCCGTCCGTCCGCCGCTGACGGGCAGCCCTTCAGCGCGCAGCGCCGCGATGAAGCGCTCGCGCGGCACGCCCGCCTTGTCGGCGTGATATTGGCAGATGTAGTTGAGCCACAGCCGCTCGGTCTGTGGGGCTTCGTAGGGCGGCTCAAACACCCCGCGCCCTACCTCCATCAGTCGCCGGTCGAGATACTTCATGTTCTGCCGTCGCACGGCATTCCACTCGTCGAGGTGACGCAGTTGCACCCGCGCTAAGGCGGCTGCCAGAGGGTTCATGCGATATTTGAACCCGAAGCAGGCAGGGGCTTGCACCTTATCGGGTTCATAGAAGCGGCGATACTGTTGCGACCTCAGACGAGGAATCCGCTCGTAGTGCGCCAGCACGCATACGCGCTCGTAGAATTCCTCATTGTCGGTGATCAGCACGCCACCCTCAATGGCGGTCATCAACTTACTGGCTTGCAAACTGAAGCAGCCGATGTCGCCCAGCGTGCCGACCTTGCGTCCGCGATAGGTCGCCCCGTGAGCATGGGAGCAGTCCTCGATGACCGGCAGACCATACTCCCGCCCAATCGCTATGATGTCCTCCATCGGCGCCACGCCCCCATAGGGATGGAGAACAACAATCGCTTTGGTGCGCCGAGAGATTTTGCGGCGGACGTCGTCGGGGTCAAGCGCGGCGGAGCGTGGGTCCACATCGCAAAACACCGGCAGGGCATGCAGGGCAAGGATAGGGCCTACTTGCAAGTGCCACGTGTAAGCAGATGTGATGACCTCGTCGCCTGGACCAACGCCCGCCGCGAAGTAAGCCGCGTGCAGGGTCGAGGTGCCGTTGTTCTGCGCGACGGCAAAGCGGACACCGTGATAGGCAGCGAACTCTTCCTCAAACTGGGCAGTGACGGCGTAGAGATGATCGGCGTCCATCGCTTCCAGCACCGCCGCTTTTTCCTCTTCAGCAAACGAGGGCCAGCGGCTGACATGCGTCAGTTCTTCGACTCGGGTGAGGGCTTGCGCCCCACCGAAAAGAGCAAGTTTCTCGGACATAATTCTCCTTTGGAAATAACCGCCCTCAACGACCCTCGTAGGACGGGCGTCTCGCCTGTCTTTGTCAGGCGGGACGCCTAACCTACACTTTTGGCATCAGGGTTTCTCCTCTTTGCTCAACACAAGCGACACTGGCACGTCGGCGGGCATATCCCACGCCACCACCAGTCGCTCCCGTCCCTCCAGAATGCGTTTTTGCGGCGGGGTCGGCACGCCGTCCACGCTCGCCCCACGGAATTGGTCGGGCAGGAGCAGCGCCAACTGCGGCACGGCTTGTCGGGCGTGGAGGGTGCATCTCAGCGTTCCACCCTGTTGCTCTTGGTGCACGAGCCGCACCGCGCGCCGTCCCCACACAAACGCCGCCCACGCCTCCGCGCTCCACATCGGCACTCCCCGCTCGCGGCAGTAAGCGGCGACGGCTTCGATCCACGGCGCGGTGTAGACATATTGCCAATCCGTGCGCATGTAAACAGGATGGAAGCACGGATGATAAACGCCGTGCCAGCGGTCGGTGAGAGCGTCAATCATTTCCCGCGAACGTTCAATGGCTTGGTCCAGCGTAAACGGCGGGAGGAAGGTCTTGTCTTGCAGCATACAATCGTCCGACATCAAAGTCGGCTGCTCCCACAGGTCCAGCGGGTCGCCGCCTTCGTCCACAAACCGGAAGCCCTGCCCGCTGCCGCTCAGGAACCCATATTGAGAGTGGACGTAAGGGTAGTGGTTGCTGTCCAGCCGCACGCCGTTCTCGCTGAGGATGCGCCCCTGTTCCACCCAGCCGACCCAGATGCAGCAATGCCCCCGATGGCTGAGGGGCTGGAAACCGTAGCGTTCTTTGAAGCCGTCGAATTGCCGCCGTGCCCCCTCGCGCATGTCTGCGATGGTGGGGCTAAAGCCTACCCACGTATGATGTCCCAACCCATGCCCCGCCCGCCGCAGAGCGTCAGCATCTGAGGGCGTCATCAGGTCACGATGCTCCTCCATCAGGTAGAGGGTGTAGCGTCCGCCCTGCCTTTCAATGATGGATAACACCTCCTCCAGGTGCTCACGCTTCATACCGTCTGAATCCCCCGTGAAGGTGGCAAGCGCGGGCACGCCGCCGGGAAGGTGCCAGAGGCGCAGGAGAGGCAGGGCGCGCTGGGCGGCGGCGGTCTCCAGAAGGTGAACGAACAGACGCTGGTGCACGTCGGCTTGTGGGACAAGGCGCAGGCGGGCGTCGAGCAGACTCACGAAAAGGTCGTTCGGCTTTGCCCATCCCATGCCGCAGGGGTCGCCCTCCCGCTGGTCACTGGCTTGCGAGATGAGTCCCTGATGCAAGCGCACCAAGCAATCAGCGAGGTCAAACGTGAAGGCAACAGCCCAGCCCCGCCCGTGTGCGTGAGCGACGATGGCAGGATACCGCTCAAGACCTTCCAGAGGGTCGCACCACCACGCCAGCACCTCACCGCCGGCAGGGTCATACAAATCCATCGCTGACGGGCATTGCAGGGTTAAGCCTTGTAACTCGTCGGGGACAAGCGCATGGGCAGAGAGACGCAGATACTGCTCCCGCAGGATGCGCCCAGTTGGCTTGAGCCCGAACACCTGCGCCATGGTAAGCGGCGGGCGGGAGGCAATGAGCGTGCCTCCCCCCGCGACAAAGTCCGACAGGGCGTTTTGCTCCTCGGGCGGAAACCAGCAAGCGGGCAGCACTATCGTCCCCGCTGTCGTTCCCTCCATCACGCCCTGTTCCGTCCATCCCAAACAGCCAGCGGTGTGAAGCATCTCCATCAGGTAACGCGCCCAGGGCGTCCGCCAACGACCGTTGTGCACGACCGTGAAAAGCATCGGGATTCCTCACTCTCTCTTCATCCACTCAGCCGGGTCACGGCTCGGTGTAACGCCTCCGCGTTGCGTTGGTGATGCTCTTGAGGGCTAAAGGTGTAAGCCAGCACCACGCGAGGAATAACCTCCTCAGCGACGGGGCATAAGCCGTCGGGATAATGGTTCTGATTGCCCGCGTAAAGCGGGCAGTCCAGCGGGCAGCCGCGCCCGTAACCGAGGCGATGGTGAATCAACGGGTGCTTATAAGCGGGCATTCCTGTGTAGCCAATGCTGACTGAACATTCCTCCTCCCGCAGAACGCGCTGAAAGTCGTCCAGGGGAATCCCCTGCTTATCCCCCCAAAACACCGCCGCCCAGAAGTGGTAGGTGTGCTGCGCCTCGTAGGGAGCGCGCTGCACGGTCAACCATGCGCAGTCGCGCACAGCCGCATCATAAAGCCGCCCGATCTCAATCAGTTCCTGCACATAACCCCGCGCCCGCTCCAACTGCACCAGCCCAATCGCCGCCGTCTGCTCGGTCATGCGGTAGTTCCAGTGCAACCCGTGCGCAACACTGAGGAAGGTCGGCGCGCCCCCGTGCAAGTCCAACGCTTTCGCTAACCCTTCGTTGTCGGTGACGCCCATGCCGCCGTCGCCCAACGCCATCTGCTTGGACATCTGAAAACTGAACGAACCGATGTCACCCCACGTGCCGACTTGTTTGCCCTTGTAAGTGGCAAAGAGGGCATGAGCGCAGTCCTCAATAACGACCAGTCCATGCTGATGCGCCACCGCGACGATGCGGTCCATCTCCGCCGGCAGACCCCAAACGTGCGTGACGATGAGTGCCTTGGTGCGCTCGGTAATTTTCGCTTCAATCAGGTCGGGGTTCATGTTCATCGTCACCGGGTCAATGTCCACGAACACCGGCACGGCGTTGTTATACATCGTCGCCACCGCGCCGAAGACGCACACAGGGTCACAAATCACCTCATCGCCCGCGCCCGCGCCCGCCGCAGCAACAGCAGCGTGCAGCACCGACATCGCCGCGTTCATCGCTACCGCGTGCCGTGCCCCCACCGCCTGGGCGAAGGCGGCTTCAAAACGTGGCACGAAGGTGCCTCCAGCGAGGCTGGACAGCCGCCCCGATGCCAGCACCTCATGCAGCAACTCAATTTCGCGTTCATTAAAAGTTCTGACAGGCATAGGTTCTCCCTTGAAAATCGTCCTCGTCCTCGTCCTCGTCGTCGGACGTTTCCGATAAACGACGACGCAGATGATTTCCCTACGGCGTAGCCCCGACCCGTCGGGGTGTGATACCTCCACAGTTAGTCGTCCAGGGGTGTGACCAGTAGGGGCGGTGCGTCTCTGCCAGCCCTGGGATACTCGCGAAAGCGCCCAAGAAATTGCGTCCGTTCATCCGCCCTACCGCACGTAAATATAGACCCGCCCGCTCGGATAAGTTGAGCGCGAGATGGGATAAATCGTTGGCTGAATCTGGATGCGGCGCTGCTTGGGGAAGTCAGCCACCCAGCGCCGCTCGTAAACGTCCCACAACCCTTTGATGTCGGAAGGAATGTGCGCTGACGACACATCGAACGCGCCACCCCGCTCGCTCTTGGTCAGCGCCACGAAGCCGTTATCGTAGTAGCGCACCACCAGACCCTCCCGCTCCTCAGGCGCCGTGCCGCGCGGACGACCGAGGTCTATCAAAAACACCTCGTCCTCATAACAGCCCACATCATACCAGTCCGAACTATAACTGTCAAAGCCGAAAAGTTTGGCAGCGACGTAGCCGTAAAAGATCGCGGCACGGTCGGGAAGCCGACGGCAAACGGGGTGAGGCTGTCCCGCGTGAGCAACGGTCTGACCCGTCGGCTCCCAGAAGGCTTTGACGTAGTTGATGGTGACGAGGCGAACGCGAGGGTTGAAGCGGCGCGCTTTGGCGGCAAGGTCGGTATAGTGGGCTTTAATCCCATGTGCCCCGTCCCAAGCCCGATAGAAAGTCTCGCGCGTGTTGACCCAACCCGCCTCAGCGGAGAACACTTTGATCTCTTTCCCCCACAGAAAACTGGTGGCGACGCTCTCGTCGGCGTCAATGTCAGTGACAGGCAACAGGTATTGGGCAGCGCGGTGGGCTTGGTTGGTGAAAATCAAAATCCCCGGGTCAGCCGCTTTGACCGCTCGGAGGAACTGCGCTCCCGCCGCATCATAAGCGATGTTAGGGTAGCGTTGTTGGTGGCGCTTGAGGACGGCGGGCGGCAAGGCGTAACTGCCCGCGTAGTCGAAGAACACGCCGTCGTAGCCTGTGCGCTGACGGTGAGCGGCAATGACTCGAGCCAAAAACTGGCGCAGCGCAGGGCGGGTGAGGTCAAAAAAGTAAGCGGGCTTAACCGCCCCTCCCCCTTGCTCAGGCTGGTCGGGGTTAAGTAGCCAGTCCCGATGCGCTTGGAGAATCTCCCGCCGCCAATCGCCATCGGGCAGCGGCTGTTGTGCCTCGTGGGCGTAGAAGCCGTTGAACCAGAAGTAAAAGAACAGTTGACATCCCTGCTGGCGCAGCGCTGTCACGCGGTCGGGCGAGAAGGTAGCGTAGCCGTTGGTCAGCAAAAGGCGGAACCTTTTCAAGCGCGCCCATCCCGTTTCTTCCCCAAGGGACGACTCCGCGTTGATGAGATTGTTATGAAAGAAGATGAACTCCCCCTGCCGCGTCGGCAGGACGGGCAGCCCTGCCAGTAAACAGAACCCGAAGCATAGACCGTAACTTCTCGTCATGTTCCCTCGCGTTCCTTCCTCCCCGCGCCGAGGGCGATGGGCGCTCAATGCGGAATGGCGTAAGCGCCAGAAACTACACCCAAGCGGCTTTTCAACTGAAAGTGGGTGGGACGCCCCGGCGCTCTGACGGTCAACGTGGTCGCCCAGGGCTGCCATGCTCCCCATGGCTCCTCTGCCCGGCGAAACCGTATCTCGCTCGGCTGCCCGCGCACCTCGGCGAACTCAAGGGTGAATGTTCCCACCTCCTCAATGACGCGAATAACCCGCGCACTGGACACCCCTCCCTGAATCTTAAAAAAGTAGACATGAGACGCTGCGAAGGGGTCGAGAGGGTGCCCAAGTCGGTCAGTGAACGAACCGATAATGTAACCGTCGGCGGTCAATTCCCGGCAGCCACCGATAGCATAGTGAGTAAACTGCTGCTCACTCATCGCGTAGTCATACCAAGTCTCTCCGTTGTCGTCGCTTGCCAAGCACGCGATGCGCCCCGCGTGCGCCAACACGCAATACAAGGGCGCGTTGGGCAGGGCAGCACGGGTCGTCAAGCAACCGTCCACGGAGGATAGAAAAATCCCTTCCCCTCTGAAGTCAGGGAAGATATCCACGTCTCTCTGGGCGGTTTGGAGGTCGTAGCGAACGTAATGCTGACGTGGCGGCTGGGTCTGCGCCAGATAGACGAAGTGTGCCTTCCCGTCCTTGACCAGACAGTTGGACAGCCACGTGTGAACGTCGAACTCGTCGTCCAGGGTGATGCGGTCCGTCGGACCATGCTGGTCCGCCACTATGGGCAGCACGAGGGGGGTGCCGTCCATCTTCTGCCAGGTCTGTCCTCCGTCTGGAGATTGTAGATAGTGAATGTCCCAGTAGAGATATTGGCCCCGTCTCTGCGTTGTCCACGCCGCGTGCAAGATGCCAGCACGGTCAAGGTGTAGCAGAGGGTATTGCAAGACAGCATCGGGTCCAGCTTGCAGCAGATGGATGGAACGGCGCACTGTTCCGTCGAGGCTGATGGCGTGAAAGGTATTATTGTGCGCGAAATAGTAGAGTTGCTGCCGCTCACCGTCATACGCGAGACAATACTTTCCTGCTGAACCGTAGGGAATTGGTGTGACATGCGGTCGGGCATATTGCTCGGCGGCGAGGAAGCGATAGAGATACGCATGCCCATCCAGAAAATCGGGGCGTGCCAGATAGAGGTTGTCCTGTTCATCCGTCTCCATCGCGGGTGCGCTGGTGGCGTTGATGGCTTCGTAAAGGGTGACAAAACTCTTCCCGCCATCTGGGCTGTGCGACAGCCGCCACTGCTGCGCGGTGTAGGGTTCGTTGCGGGTGCGAATATGGGTCATGAAAATCCCGTGGCGGTTGCTGACTACCTTCTGATTGTGGCTCTGGAAGGTCGCGTAACCCGTGGCGTGCTCGTCCACACAGACCGTTTCAATGACTGTCAGTCCTACCATGATGTTCCTTCCTGATCCTGCATCTCTTCCTCATCGGCAGCGCCCCGCAGGAAATTGCCGAGGAGGGTGACGCTCCAGCGAAGCCGTCCCGCGAGGGCGTCACCCTCCCTTTACCGCGAGTCACTCGGCGGAGGACCCCCCGGCAGAGGGGGCACCCCCGGCGCGCCGATACGCGGCGGAGCGGTCGTCCCTGTTGCACTGCCACCTGTCGTGCTACCCCTTCCAAAGTTCAGCCACCATAGTCCTCCTAAGATGAGAAGCAGCACGACGACGGCGACCGCAATCATCGCAGGCGAGGCGCGTGGACCTTTCATAGCCACCTCCCTACATCCAACTGGGCGGCACGTTCCATTGGGGAAGTGATCGAGGGTGGGTAATGAAATCATACCGCTGCCACTTGGCGTGCCCATCAGCAAAGACAACGTGGTTGCCGTCCTGATGACGATTGGCAGTCAGCCACTGCGACCAGATCAGGAGTCCGACGCGAGGGGCAGGCGGATAGGCGAAATACCAGCCCCAGTCAGGCACGTGGGAGGGGTGCCCGGGCGGATAGTAGCGGGTCTCCACGATGGCAAAAGTCTCGGCGGGTTTGTCAATTTGTGCCAACGATTTGCCGACCGCTGGAGGGTCGCCTGGCAAGTCGTTCAATCCATAGGCATTGTAACCGTAGCCAATGACCGATGGGAACTCGTAGGCGAAGCCAGGCCCATAGGCTCCCAGTAGCCGATCCCAATGGGCACCTGGTAGGCTGGGGCAAGTATAAACCGGCTTGTTCTTTACATACGGGATCAATGCCTTCGGCCAAGGCCAGTGCCCGCCCCGATTGGCGCAGCAAGGCAACCAATCTCCAAAATAGAAGAGAGGTAGCCGTTCGTCGTAGTCGTTGGTATACATGTGGATAGCTAAAGCCATCTGCTTGGTGTTGCTCAGGCAAGACGCCTGCCGCGCCTTCTCTCGCGCCTGCGCAAACACCGGCATCAAAATCGCCGCCAGGATCGCGATAATCGCGATGACAACCAGCAACTCAATCAGGGTAAACCCTTTTTTCCTCACGTAAACGCACCTCCGTTCAAGGTCAAAATGAACGCCGAACAGACAAAGGAAACAACTTAGGATAAATCGCCGGCTTTGCTTCTTGTGACATCACCTCCCTGCCGCTAATCTCCTCCGCAGGAGTGCCGCACCACCAACTCTGGCTGGACCAGTTGCACGGCTGGCTGACTATGGTCGCCGTTGAGGCGAGCAAATAGCCGCTCTATCGCTAAGGCTACTGTCTCCTCCACCGGCGCCGTTAGACTGCTCAAGCGCGGGTCCACGTAGTCGCACAAAGGCAAGTTGTCCCAACCGATGACTGCCATCACCTCAGGGACAGGAATGCCTTCGTCTTTCAGACATCGCAGCGCCCCAACGGCCATTTCATCGTCGGGGAACAACAATGATGCGGGACGCGGACGGGCATCCAACGCCCGCTCTACTCCCCTGTAACCTTGAGCAAATAAGGAGTCTTTAGACGGCGGTAGAACGAACACCATCGGCTCTAACCCAGCCTCCTCTACCGCTCTACGGTAGCCCGCCTCCCGACGCCAGTTGACCTCGATATTCCAACCTATCAGCACCAACCCTACCGGGGCGCGACCGCGCTGCAACAGATAACGCGTCGCCTGATAAGCCCCTGCTGCATAGTCCGCCGTGACGACATCTACCTCTAAATCCTTGACATGCTCTAGCGAGACCACGGGTACACCCGCTGCCATTAGAGCCCGCACATCATTCAACACTGGCCCGTCTTGCACATACACCAGCACCAGTCCCTCGATCGCCCCGTAGCATGTCGTAAGCAGAGATGCGTCTTTGTTCTTTTCTATCTGCTGCTGGTTGAGCAGATGGAGGTCATAGCCGCGCTGGGCAATCTCACGGTGCAAGGCCTCGATCTTGAGCACGCTGATCACCTGATGCGTGTCAGCCGTCAAGACGCCAATTGTATGCGTTCTTCCGTTCCGCAGAGCACGGGCGGAACGATGGGGCATATAGCCCAGTTCTTGCGCGGCTTGCAGCACTTTTTCCTTTGTCCTTTCGGCAACTAGGGAGGGATTGGAAAACACCCGTGACGCTGTGATAGTTGAGACCCCCGCCCGTGCCGCGACTTGGGTAATCGTTACTCCCATCCTCGACCTCTTGATAACGTTATCATTAAATCGGCATTTAGTATAGCAGGGGATGATAACGTTGTCAATGGTTTTTTTTAAGGAGATGGGGTGCCTAACTTAATTATCTCGATGGAGGTCGGAGAGGCTTTTAAGGGCTGGGACGCCGCCTTCCCCGCAGCGAGAGCCATCGCCACAACCGTCGCCATTCCCATCATCGCAAGAAAACATCCCACGCTGAACTCCGTCGGCGCGTAGGTCATCGTAACGGTATGCTGTCCTGCGGGGAGGCTCATCCCGCGCAGCACGCCGTTTGTGCGCCACAACGGTTGCGGCTCTCCATTCAGCGCCGCTCGCCAGCCAGAGAACCACGCTTCGCTGAGAACGAGAAACGCTGCTTGTGAGGTCGAGCATCGCAGCGCGAGACGGTTGGGGCGCACCTCATAGTCGCCCGTCCACCAGGTTATGACTCCATGAACCCATGAACCCATGAACTCCACCCGCGCTCCTTCCACCACCGCCATCTTTTGCGGCTCAAACTCCGCTCTGTCCATGAATCGCCGCGCCCGTTCCCACGTCGCCACAGACTTCACCTGCCTCACGAACCACGCGCGCGGCAGAACGTTTTTGTTTTCGTAGAGCAGCGGTCTGCCGTTCCAGGCGCGCCTCCACGCGGGGGCGTTTTCCAATTCAGTTTTGTTCAGCGTGATAGCGTATTTCACGTTCAGCAAATCCAGCAGTTTCGTGTCGTTCGGGTTGGCGTTCAATCGGTCCTGCGCTCGCATCAGCAGGGCGTGCCAGCGGGCGGGGCGCAGCGGGTCATAGCCCTCGACGCTCATCACGCCAAACGGCATGTTGAGGTTGGGCGCCATCAAATCCGTCCAGCCATTCAGATGCTCCAACGACGTATCCCCGAAGCCGTTGAACGAAACGTATTGGCTGCTCCACGCCCGCACAATCACGTTCGGGCGCGTCAGCACGCGAAACGTCGTTGGGTCACGGCGTAGCGGCGCGACGAGGACGGGCGTCTGTTCGTAGAAACGCGCCTCGGTGGTCGGCATCGTCCGCCAGCCGAACGGCAGCAGGTCGGCAATCAATACGAAAACGCAAATGCCTCCCCCCCACTGAGGAACGCGCCGCAGGGCGACCAGCAGCACCAGCAGCAAAAGCAGCACGCGCACCGCATCCGCGCTGACCGTCTGATGGAATTGCTGCGCGACGACGCCGAAATCTCCCATTGTCAACTTGACGCCGATGCGCCCGAACTGCCGGCGCAGCGCGGATTCCATCCACGCCATCACAGCCGCTTGCGCAAGAAGCAGAACGGTCACCAACACCGCCAACAACACAGTAAGCGCGGCGACGATGCGACCGCAGAGGGCGAGCGCGATGGGCTTGACCCGGCGTCTGGCGACCAACGCGCCCTCCGCACCCAACGCCGCCAACCCGCTGCCGCAAAACGCCACCAGAAACAAAAATCGTCCCGGTCCTTTGAACGCGCCGAAGCCGGGCAGGTGCGAAAGCCATGCGTGCAGCGGCGTGTAGCGCCCGAACGCGAGCAGCAAGCCGATGAGTGCGAAGATAATAAAATACCAGCGAAGACGTTGGCATGTCGGCGCGCTGGCGCGTTGGCACGTTGGCAGGTTGGAACGTTGGAACGCGCCCACCAGCGCGAGGATCAGCGGCAGCACGCCCAAGTAGCCGCACAGTTCGTAGTAGTTTCCCTCACCCCAGTAGTTGTCGAACGACGGATGACCGAACGACGCGGGCAGGAGGAACATCGTCATTTGCCACGGGGGAAGCGAGTAGATGCTGAGAAACTGGTAGTCCACCTGCGCTCGCGTGGACTCGCGCAGCGTTCCCAACGCGGGCAGGATTTGCGGGGCGGCGAGCAAGGCTCCCAAACATAAACCGCACAAGAAAAGCATCCAGCGGCGACTCAAAGTAGCCCGCGACACCGTCGCGGAACCGTCGCGGTGCGGCGGATGACATTCTTCTGGGAGGCTTCTCAGGAGAGCAAATCCCCCCAACAGCAAAGCGTTCATCGCGGACATCTGCAGATGCCCCGCGAGCAACTGCACACCGAAGGCGAGCGCGAGCAGCGCGGTGTTGAACGAATTCGGACGCTGCCATAGTCGCTCCACCAACCAGCACATCAGCGGCAGCCACACGCATACCGCGAGAATGGTGGGATACTGAAGCCGACAGACAACAAAGCCGCCCAGCATGAAGCATGCCGCGCCCAAGAAACTGCTGAGGACCGCCAACCGCT
>JANWYM010000609.1 GCA_025055355.1 Abditibacteriales bacterium | reverse complement strand
TGTCACCCCAACGGGAGAGAGCCGTGCTGCCAACAAAGACATTGAAATCCAGCCGAAACCCCTCCGGGGTTGGCTTCACTGCCAGGCGTGATCGGAGTTTCCGTGTCCCGCTCTGAGTGAGAATCGGCTGCTTGGTGATAGCGCTCCGCCAGTCAATGTAAAACGACCTCTCCTCTGGAAACGCAGCATAGGGGGAGGGGGTGGAGCGCTTCATCTCGGCGCTCTCAATCGGGGGAAGCCCCGCGAAGAGCCACTGCACCACCGCCCGTGCTTGCGTCGGGGTTAAGTGAAGTTCGCGGCGCGTCTCTGGCGTTGCCAGTTGGCAAAGGGTCGCTCCATCCCCGGATTCTACGGCACGCACAAACCTGACCGCGACACGATATCGCGCTACGTTCTGAGCAAACTGATACAGTTGCCAGACCCCCACAGGAACTAACACACTGCTCAGAAGCGACAGCAGCACTATCCGCCGACGCCAAGTCTGCCTGTGCTGTCTCTGCGCCTCCCTGCTCCGTCTGCGCGCTGTGATCTCCTGAAGGGCATCATAGATCTGTCTATAAGCGTTGCTCTTGGACATCTCCTGTTCACCCGCGACTGTGCGGCAGTCAGACTTGAGAGAAGCCCGCCCGAACAGACTACCTCTGTCCGTTCTGGCATCGCTTACGGAGGGGGCAAATCACAGCACGGTGGCGGTTTCATGCCGGCGTAACAAGTGTAAGGGGCGCCATAACGGCTGCAAGCAAACTGGGCACTGAAGTAGGGAGGACAGGGCACGTTGTCCTTCCAGCAGAAATAGTAACTCACAGTGCACCAGCAACAATTGTAGTCGTAGCCCTCCGCCGACGGTGCGTTCGCACAATGCTGCCGCACCACGGGGCCACGCGAAGCGCAGTAAGGGTCTTGCGTGTTACACCACGGGTCGCTCTCGAAGTAGCAGGCTGGCTGCGGCGCCTGCAGGAGGCCACAGTTCTCCGCAAGCGTTTGCACTGTGCATATCCCCAATACACACAGTAACAGTAGATACAGGCTCATCAATCGCCAGGGAAAGCGCATGAGGCTCACCTCCTTTCTCGTCGAACTTTTACCAATCTGTGCTGTCGCCAACGTTAGCCACTCCTCGCGTGACCTGTCCGCCGAGGCGCAACACGATCACGTATCTGGTGCCTGTGGGCGGGATGTGGTTGGGATTGGGATTGTGCCATGTATCAAAAACCAAAGGGTAATCCATGCCTCGCCTCTTCACCATCTGTCCGAAGGTCGTCGGGGGACTACTGAAGCGCGGGTCTGAAATCTGACAGGGGAAAATCATAATCCCCTGTCTGTAATGCAGGTCGTCACACACCTGATAAGTGTAGCCCCATGTGCTCGTCCCGCCAACATACGCGGGGCGGTCAGAACACTGCCAGATGTCAGGGATCTGAGGGCCTTTCCACCCGAAGTGCTGCATCAGCATTTCGGGGTTCGCAGGAAGCCCCATCGTAAAGTAGCGCCCTTCTGTGACTTCACTGCCCCCATAATCCTGACGATAGATTTGAATGAGGTGTCCAATTTGACGCAGGTTCGAGACGCATACCATCTGCCGTCCCTTCTCGCGAGCCGGCGCCATGGCAGCGTAGATGATGCCGGCCAGCAGAGCCAAAATGAACAGGACAACTAACAATTCAATCAGCGTCAAGCCAATAGGTCGCTTTGAGCCGTTCATGTTATCCCTCCTCTCTGCCCGCGACTCGCCGGGCGATGTCCTCAGGAAGCATAGCGGTCGGTCCATCCTTTTGCACATAGACAACTTTTCCCTCCCGCACGCCGTAGATGCGCGGTGTCCAGACCGCATTGTATTGCCGCGCTATCTCTCCGTCGGCGTCAGGCAGCATAGGAAGAAGCACCTTGTGATATTTACGAAAGGTCTCAATGTTCTCTCGGGTATCGCGACTGATAGCAACAATGTTTAACTTCCCGCCCCATTTGTCATGTATCTCTTGCCAGTCCATGAGAACCCTCGTCTGGCATGAGTTGCACGCACCAACAAAGATGAGGATAGTCGGCGCATTAGGGAGGAAGTGAGTCAACGCATCAGGAGGCAAGGGGGGCGCTGGCGCGCCGAGGCGTGGATCATGGCGCATCAACTCTTTGATATGCTGCTTGGTTTGAGCAACACGACGTCGCTCATATACACTCTGCAACCACCTCACCCACATCAGGTCATTTGGCAGCAACCGCAGTAGGAGTATTATCTCTGCTAATACCACCAGCCCTAAATATGGCAGTCGAGAGCGTACTTGTGATGTGCTGACGGTAGTTTCTGTCGGCATGCTCATCATTTCACCTCTGAATCTTCTCCCATGTCGCCGCCAGTTCGGCGCACGCCCCACACCCACAGAAGAAATTCAACAACACCTTCTTGCCGCGAAAGTCCGAGAGGCGGTAGGTCTTGCCCTTGTAGTCGGTCAGGGTAAAGTCAGGGGCGAGACTGCTCACCTTCGGGAGTTGGGAGTGAGAGGGGAGGGGACACCGCCACGACATACCGCACAAGGTGCAGAGACCCAACCCGCTTACCACCCCAATGCCCCAGAACCGCCAGCCCTTGAAAGACTTCATCCGCTCGCGCTCCTTTGCCCCGTCCCGATGAGACGGTTTTTGCCTCCATCATTACAAATTGCACCGGCACCCCCGTTTTGTCTAATCCTCCGCAGATTTTTCTCGCAGGCTTTTCCGCAGCTTCTCCCGCGCCTTTTGATAGTGCGTGCGCACGCTCGAGGCGCTGATGCCCAACTGCTCCCCAATCTCGCCGTGGGAGTAGCCCACCATCTCCCGTAACGTGAACACGTCCCGCTGGCGCGGCGACAATGACTGGAGGGCTTGCTGCAACACGAGGCGTTCAACTACCTGCTCCGCCGGGTCGCTGGCGCGAGACCTCTCGCCCCATTCCGCTGAACCCAGACGCCGCAGGGTTTCTTCGACGGCTTCCGTCCAAGCCTCGGGGTCAGGGGTTATCGCCAAGTCGCTCCACGCCACCTCGCGCCCCGCCTGGCGGCGCCGGCGGCGCATGCAGGTCGCGACGGCACGG
>JANWYM010000608.1 GCA_025055355.1 Abditibacteriales bacterium | reverse complement strand
CGACCCCATCAACGGGGTGATGATTTGCGGCTTCGAGTCGCCCGGTGCGGGCGGCGCGGTGGACGAGAACGCCGTGTATCCGCCCGAGCTCCTCGCGGAACTCCATCAGCAATTGGGCGGTTACCGCGCCAGCGCGCAGATCAAAAAAGAGGTGGAGCAGAACAACCTCACCCGTGCGCTGGACAAAATCCTCGACACCATCGAAAGCAAAGCCCGCGTTGCGCTTTACCTGTTCGAGAAGGAAGATTGGGACTGCTTCATGGTGCTTTTCGGTGAGAGCGATTTGACAGGACATTACTTCTGGCGCTACCACGACCCGCGCTCTCCCCGCTACGACCCTGCCGCGCCCGACCAGTGGAAGAACGCCTTGCGGACGGTGTATGAGAAGTTAGATGAGGTCCTCGGGAGGTTCATTGCACGTCTCGCGCCTCACGCTTCACTGGTTATCATGTCTGACCACGGCTTCGGCGGCACGGGCAACAAGGTGCTGCACATCAATCGCTGGCTGGAGCAGGAAGGCTTTCTTGCGTTCCGTCGGCGCGGTGTGATGCAGCGAGTCCAGACAGCGGCGTTGAACGCGGCGAAGATCGCGGCGTTGACGTTTCTGCCCGCGTGGGTGCGGCGTGAACTGCTTCGCCGCCGGTCAAAAGAACTGGTCAACCGCGCTGAGTCGTTCCTGCGGTTCGGCGACATCGCTTGGGCAAGAACGCAAGCCTACGCGGAAGAGAACCCTTACCATCCCGCGATTTGGCTCAACGTCAAAGGCCGCGAGCCGCAGGGCGTCGTGGAGCCGGGCGAGGAATACGAGCAAGTGCGCAGTCAACTGATCGAGCGCCTGCGCGCGTGGCGCGACCCGCAGAGCGGCGCGCCGATTGTCGAAGCGGCGTGGCGACGAGAGGAAGTTTATCATGGCGATTGCGTCGAGCGCGCGCCCGACCTCATCGTAAAGTGGGCGCTGGATGGCGGCTATAACTACGCCTATCGCCCCAGCCGCCAGGGGAAGTTGCCGGTGGAGACGTTGAGCGCCGCTGAACTGAACGGCGTCGGCTTCCGCAACAAGAACGGCAACCACCGTGACGACGGCATTCTCATTATGGCGGGGGCGGCAGTGAGGAAGGGGGAGACGCTGACGAGCGCCAACATCGTGGACCTCGCGCCGACCATTCTCCATCTGCTCGATGTGCCGATTCCCGACGACATGGACGGGCGCGTCTTGACGGAGGCTTTGACCACGACGAAAGACGTGACCACCATCAAGGCAGACGAGAGCACAGACGAGGGGTTTGCAGAAGCCTACACCGCCGAAGAGAGCGAGAAGGTCAAGGAAACGCTGCGCGGGTTAGGTTATATTGATTAGAGGATGATAGCCCATCGCGCCGTGACGGAAGAATCCTGCGACGGCGTCGCGGGCGACTCTGGCGGGGGAGACCTGCGGGCAGTGTCCGTGCCAAGTCGTCGCCAGCGCGTTCACCTCCAGTCGCCCATCAGCACAAACGGCGCCCAGTAAAACGGATGCTTACGTTTCCCGTCCTTCATCAACCCCAACGCCGCTGCCCGCAGCGCCGCCCCTTTGGGCTTGCCCCCTCGCAGATCAATGTAGAACTGTTTCATCAACCGCGCCGTGCTCTCGTCTGCCACCGCCCATTGGCTCACCACCTGCGTCGGCGCACCCGCCACGAACAGCGCCCACGTCAGCCCCACTACCCCTTCCCCACCCCGCCGCTCCCCACCCGCAGTGTTGCACGCCGACAGCACCACCATCTCGGCCGACAACTTCAAATCAAAAATCTCCCGCGCCGTCAGAAAGCCGTCTTCCTCTGAACCAGGCGGCGGCTGCGCCAGGACGATGCTGCTCATCAGCGGCGCCACGTCGTTGAGCAGTCCATGCGTGGCGAAGTGCAGGTAACGGTACTGCCCCCCCTCCTGCTTCACCCTCCCTTCCTGCGCTTGCTGCCCCGTGTAGATGACCGCATCCGGAAACCCCGCCTTCAGCGCGTTCGCTTCCCTGTGCGCCCCAGGCAGCAACGTCAGTCTTTCCCCCCGCAGCAAAACGTCGCGGGTCGCCCCAAGCACCCCATCCCCCCCAAACCGCCGTTCACCCCCGAAGTCGGGGCTTGCCATCACCAACAGCGTCCCCCTCGGCACGGGGCGTTTTGTGTCCGCTCCGCGACCGTCGCGGCTCAGGAGTGCCGCCTGCGCCCCCGTCGCGCTGTATGCGTAGGTGATTTCGTAGCGTTCGATGAGGAACGCCTCCGTATGCCCTCTCCCCGTGCCTGACCCCTGCGCGATAAGCGCCTGAAACGGCACCCCCCACAGCGGACCGTCGGGGCAGATGATCAGACGTCGCTTGCCCGCCAACTGCTTTGCCGCAGGGGCGATGAGCAGCGCGTAGAGACCGCGCCCCTGCGCCTGATAAGTCCCCAGCGGACTGGCGCAGGCGTCGCGGAAACTTATCGCCCTCTCCGCCAACTTCTCACCCGACGCCGCGATCTCATAAGTCCCCAACTCCGCCTTCGCCAACTGCTCCTTGAGCGCCTTCACGCGTGTTGCGTCAGGTCTTTGCTTCGTCGTCTCCGCAATGAGTTGCTTGTTGGCTTGCTCCACCTGCCACTTCAGCGCCCGCTCCCGCTCCCGCTCGGTCTGCGTCAGCACTTGGCTCACGTCCACCTTGCCCTCGAAGAGCAAGTCCAACAAAGCGCGGGCTTTGGTTTTCTGCGCCCAAGTGAAGGCGTCCGCGAAGGCATGCTGTTTGAGGAGCAGGTTGATGTAGGCGTGGTAACTCACGAGTGCGGATTCAAGGAAACTGACTTTGGCTTCAGAGAGGCCGCCCAACGACTCGCGTATATTCTCCAGTATCATCACCGCGTCGTGCAGGTGGCGGCTGGCGTCTGTCAAACGTCCGAGTGAATCTTCTACGATAGCGAGGTTGGTTAATGTCATCGCCTCGCCCCGCTTGTCCCTCGTCTCCCTCATCAGCGGCAGGGCTTGCTGGTAATACGCCAACGCCTTCTCTAAATCTCCCTGCACATCATACACATACCCGATGTCGCTGAGGTAAGCAGCGTGGTC
>JANWYM010000607.1 GCA_025055355.1 Abditibacteriales bacterium | reverse complement strand
CACGTCAGCCTCCAAAGGCTGGCGGGGACACCCGCCCCCCGCAACTTTTGCGTTTCGCTCCCGTAGCCGCCGCCTTCGTGGCTGCGCTCATTCGCCGGCATCCAGTCTGCGGCTGCGGTGGCGGGAAGGCGCGAAGAGGGAACACAAAAGTTTCATCATCAGGTTTCATGTTTCACGCTGACAGTCTCGCTGCCCACGCCTTGGCGCGGGCTTGGACGAACTCCTCAAACTTCATGATGTGCAGCAGCGAACGGGAGCGCCAGTGTGGTTTCACGACTTTCAGCGTGCGGTAGGGGCGGTCGTGCGCTCCCAAGCGATACTTGTATTCTTCTTCACCGCGCAGGAAGTCGAACTCGCGCGCGCCTTCTTCGATGGCATATCGAATCGCGTGGCCGAACAGCACCGTGCCTACGCTCCACCGCGCGTAGGTGGGGTCGAAGCCGCCGATGAAGAAAAAGTATTTTCCCGCATAGAAGTAGTTGAGCAACACCGCGACCTCTCGACCGTCGAGACGCAGCGCGAACAATCGCAGGCGGTTCCTCGCCAACAACCGTCGGCACAGGGCGCGGTGGAACGCCTGACGGCGTGGCGAAAACAACACGCCGGGCAGCCCCCGCTGGCGCCAGCGCCGCGCGTGCAAGTCGAACAGCGCGGTCAGCGTGCGGTCGAGGGTATCGGGCGCGGTGACAAGGTGATACTCCACGTCGAACGACGCCGCCAGCCGCTTGGGGTAGCGCGACAGGTTGCTGCGCGTGTTTTTGCCCACCAGCGACAGGTAATCGCGCCACGTCGGGGGCAGGGTCAACGTCGGGCAGGTTTCGCCGTCGGTGGCGACAACCCGAAAACCTTCATCAGCAGCGATGTATGCCGCGACGGGTGAATCGGCGGCAACCTGCGCCAGGCGCACGACGTCCCATGTATCGGCGTGGTCGCTAATCGCTTCCCACAAGGCGTGGAGCGCCGCGCCCGGGCGGTCCTGAGGCACGATAAAATCGGAGTAATCATGAATGCCCGCCCCTAACAGTTCCATCCGCCGCAGGCGCGTAGCGCGCGAGCGAGAAAGCATCAGCGGCGCAAACGCAACGGGTTGCCCTGCCCGTTCGGCGACGAAGATCCGCAGCGTGCGATGCTGTCCAAAATGCTCCCAGTAGGTGGACAACCATGCGTGCGTCAGAAATACGCTGTCCATGCCGCACCTTTGCAGCGTCGCATCCCAAACGGCTTGGAGGGCTTCAAACTCCTCTGCTTCGGTGATGAGCCGAACGCGCAGCGGCTCGCGTCTCACTTCCACGTTGGCCCGTTGAAACGTTGGCACGTTAGCCCGTTGAAACGTTCCAACGGGCTAACCTGCTCAGAGACTATCCCCAAAATGGAGTCCCGAACTTGTTCAGGGCGTCCCCTCATTAACCCCAACACGTCGGGGACTTCAGGGATTTTCGGGATAGGCTCTAACCTGCCGCCTCTCCCAGCCATTCCTTCAGTTCCCTCAAATTCGCTATCACCACATCTGGCTGCATCTCCGGCGGGGCGCGGCGCACGTCCTCCGCTGAGGCAATTCCCGTCAGCACGCAAGCGGTGCGCGTCCCAGCGCGGCGCCCGGCGAGGACGTCGGTTTCCAATCGGTCGCCCACAAACAGCGTCATCGCCGGCGTGACATCCGACTCCGCCATGAGCAGTTCCAGCATCGTCGGCTGCGGCTTGCCAATCACGACGGCAGGCGGTTGGCCCACAGCCGCTTCGATGGCGGCGACAATGGCGCCCGCGCCGGGGATGTCTTTCTTCTCCATCGGCGCCGCCGCATCGCGGTTGGTGGCGATAAACTCCGCCCCGTTCCGAATGGCATGGAAAGCCATCTCCAACTTCTGATAGGTGAACGCACGGTCCAAGCCGACCACGACGTAATCCACCCGCGTCGTTACGTCCACGCGCTCCAGCACCGTCGCCCCCGCCGCTGACAGTTCAATCCTCAAGCCCTCCTCGCCCACGGCTAACACCGTAAACGGCTGCTGGCTGCGCTGTCTCAGATACAACCCCACCGCGTAAGCGGAGGTGACGACATCGGACGGTGTCGACGGAATGCCCATGCCGCTCAACTTCTCGGCGTAATGCTGCCGACTGCGCGTGGCGTTATTCGTGCAAAACTTGACGAGACGCCCGCTTTGTCGCAGCCAGCGGATCGTCTCCACCGCGCCCGCGATCGGCGTGCTGCCTAAGTAGACCACGCCGTCTAGATCCAACACCACTAACCGAATGTTGCTCCCACCCAAACGTCTGACTCCTTCGCTTGTTCTGGGGCAAAAGCATATCACATCGGAACGGGAAACGCAAGTTAGGCGCGGCGCAGTTTTCTTCTCACCCTCTCCCATACGATGTCCACCTCCGGCACCCGCAGCAGAACGAGCAGCAGCGCGTAAACGCCAGCACCCAACGAGAGGCTTACGACCACTTGCGTCATCTGCGCCCCCTTGTGATGAAGGGGTAGGTGTTGCTCTGTGAACTGGGCACTGACCCAGCAGACCACCCCCAAAGCGACGGCGGCGACGGCGCATTTGAGGAAGGTGCGGAGGCTGCGCTTGTCTTCGATGCCGCCCAAGCGTTTGTGGAGGATATAAGTCAGCAGCGCGGCGTGGACGAGGGCGGCGAGGGAGGAGGCGAGGGCGGGTCCGCCATACCCTAACAGCGGCAGGAAGATTTTCGCGGACGCGACGTAAACCGCGATGCTGCACACACCGACGAGCAAGGGCGTGATGGCTTCCTGCAAAGCGTAGTAACCACGGCTGACGATTTGCTGCACGCTCATACCCCAGATGCCGGGCGCGTAGAAGAGGAGGGCATAAGCGACGTTGCGCGTGTCTTCCGCGTCGAAGCGCCCGTGCTGGTAGATCAGCCGCACGATGGGCATCCCCAACGACCAGAGCACAACTGCTGATGGTAGGCTCAACAGCATCTCCACCCGCAACGCCTGGCTGATGGCTTCGCGCAATCTGCTGACTTCCTTCTTCGTAGCCAGCACGGACAGGCTGGGCAACAGCGCCATCGCGATGCTGGAGGCAAACACGGCGACGAAGATT
>JANWYM010000606.1 GCA_025055355.1 Abditibacteriales bacterium | reverse complement strand
GGGTGCAGAGCATCACCTCCACGACGAGCGAAGGCAACAGCAACATCACGCTGGAGTTCGTGCTGGGCACCGACCTCAACGTTGCTCTCAACGATGTGCGGGCGAAGGTGGATGCCGCAAAGCGGATGCTGCCCGACGACATGGAGACGCCGACGGTGCGCAAGACCGATACGACCTCCGACCCCATCATGTATGTGGGCATCGCGGGCAAGCGCTCCCCCCGCGACCTGCGGCTGTTAGTGGAGAACGTCTTCGCCGAGCGGCTGGCGAAGTTGCCCGGCGTGAGCGACTTGCAGGTATGGGGCGGCGACGTGCGCGAGATTCGCGTGTTCGTCGACCGCGAGCGGCTGGACGCTTATGGCATCACGATTTCCCAACTCGCCGCTGCCATTCGCAGCGCGAACCTCAACCTGCCCGGCGGCACGGTGCGGCAGGCGGGGCAGGAATACGCCCTCCGCGCCCTCAGCGAGTTCAAAGACGTCGACGACATTCGCAACCTCATCCTGCACTTCAACACCCCGCGCGGCCCGGTCAAGTTCAAGGTGAGCGACGTCGCCGACGTGCAGGACGCCGTGCAAGACCGTCAGTTTGTCGCCCGCTTCAACGGTCAGCCCCGCGTGTCGCTCTCGATTGTCAAGACACCCGAAGCCAACACCCTCGAAGTCGCTGACGCCGTGAAACGCGAGACCGAGCGACTGCTGCGGCAGTTCAAGGATCTGGAGGTCAACTACGCCCGCGACATTTCGGTGGAGGTGCGCGCCGCCCTCGAAGATGTGACGGTCAGTTTGATTCTGGGCATCGTGCTGGTCGTGCTGACGGTCTACGTTTTCATCCACAACCTACGTGGGATGTTCATCGTCGCGCTGGCGATTCCCACCTCGCTCGTTGCGACGTTCCTCGTCATGTATGCGGGTGGGTTTTCGCTCAACCAGATGACGATGCTGGGGTTGTCGCTGGTCATTGGGATCTTGGTGGACGACAGCATCGTTGTGCTGGAGAACATCTACCGCCATCTAAAAGCGGGCGAAACGCCGCGCGCAGCAGCGTTGAACGGGCGCACCGAGATCGGCTTGGCTGCCATCGCCATCACGCTCACCGACGTGGTGGTGTTTGTGCCGATTGCGTTCATGGGCGGGGTCATCGGGCAGTTCTTCCGCGAGTTCGGCTTGACGGTGGCGAGTGCGACGCTGTTCTCGCTGTTCGTGTCGTTCACGCTGACGCCGATGCTGGCGTCGCGGCTCTACAAACGCGGAGAAGACCTTGAAGCCACGCGCGGGTTCTGGGCATACTTCGACCGCTTCTACAACGCCCTGGACCGACGGTATCGCGGCGTGCTGGAATGGGCGTTGAACCATCGCTGGTTAGTCGTAAGCGGCGGCGTGGCGGTCATGTTAGGGACGTTCCTGTGGGGCTGGCCGCGACTGGGCGAAGAGTTCTTCCCGCCCGTGGATCAAGGGCAAGTGCGGGTGACGGTGGAAATGCCGCCGGGCACGCGCGTGGAGAGAACGGATGAGGTGATGATGGCGGCGGAAAAGGCGATTGCCGACATCCCCGAAATCAAAAGCGTCAGCGTGTTCATCGGCTTCGGGCGCAGCGGGCGGGGCAGCAACAACGGCTTCATGCGGATTGAACTGCATCCCAAAGAGAGCGTGCTGGATAAACTGCTGGCGTGGGTGCCCGGACATCGCTCTGACGCACCGTTTCGGCGGCGCACCGACCAAGAGATCGCGGCGGAGATTCAAAAGCGTTTGAAGAAAATCCCCGGTCCGATCTTAGTGCGGGCGCAGGCGGACAGCAGCGCGGCGGGACTGTCGCGCATGGTGGGCGGGAGCGGGTTCAGCAGTGCCGTCGGCTCCATTCAGATGGAGTTGCGCGGCTTCAACACCAACGAACTGGTGCGCGTCGCCAGCCAAATCCGCGACCGCATGAAAAACATCCCCGGCTTGATTGCGCCCGACATCAGTTGGCGCGAGGGCAAGCCCGAGGTGTGGGCGCAGATTGACCGCGTCAAAGCCGCCGAATACGGCTTGTCGGCGGAACAGATTGCCAACACGCTGCGCGACGCCATTGCGGGCAACATTGACGCCAAACTGCGCGACGGCAAGAACCAGTTTGATATCCGCGTGCAGTTCAAGGAGTTCGACCGCAGTCGCATCGAAGACGTCGGCAGTGTCATCGTGGGCATGGCGACCTCCCCCCGTCCGCTCTCTACTCAGGGAGGGGGCGCTGGGGAGGTCGGAGGGCGGGCGGTGCGCCTGCGGGATGTCGCCACGTTGCAGCACGGCGTCGGACCGACATCCATCGCCCGCCGCGACGGCGCGCGCGTCGTCAGCGTCACGGCAACCCTCGCGCCAGACCTGCCCGCTGGCAAAGCCCAGCAACTGGTGAGCGAAGCCATTAAGGACATCCCGTTGGGCAACGTCATGCTCAAGTGGGCGGGCGAAGCCGAAAGCCGCGCCGAGGGGATGAGTTATCTGATGTGGGCGTTGGGCTTGAGCATCATCTTGGTTTACTTGCTGATGGCAGCGTTGTTTGAAAGTTGGCTGCACCCGTTCACCATCATGCTCAGTTTGCCCATGGCGCTGGTGGGGGCGGTGCTGGCGTTAGTGCTGGCGGGCATGACGCGCAACATCATCTCCATCATCGGCTTTATCATGCTCGTCGGATTGGTCACGAAAAACGCCCTGCTCCTGATTGACTTCATCAACACCCTGCGCGCGCGCGGCATGACGCGCACCGCCGCTATTCTCACAGCGGGACCGACGCGCCTGCGCCCGATTCTGATGACGACGATAGCCATGATTTTGGGGATGCTCCCCATCGCCCTGAAAATCGGGCATGCCGCCGAACAACGCGCCCCGCTCGGCGTCGCCGTCATCGGCGGCTTGATCCTTTCGACGATTCTGACGCTGGTCATCATCCCTGTCGTTTACACCCTCTTCGACGACCTCAGCGGCGCGCTCGTCCGCGCCTGGGAACACCTGCGCGCCCCCAAGCCCGCGCGTCGTCCCGCGCGGGAACCCGTGCCGCAGCCGCAACCCCAGCCGCAAGCGCCATCGGTAGTGAGCGGG
>JANWYM010000605.1 GCA_025055355.1 Abditibacteriales bacterium | reverse complement strand
ACCCCTCCTTGGTAAGGAGGGGAGTGAACCTCCCCTGACCCTTCCTTGGTAAGGAGGGGAGAGTTTTCGGATAGGCTCTTAGCCCGCAGGCTGTCACCCCGAGCGCAGCGCAGAATCTCATCCCGATTTGTCAAACACGCTCTCATTGACGACCTGTTGAGTTCGCGTTTCACGGCTTGTAACCTGTCGCAATCTGCCCCGCCTTGAGTCCTTCGATTGCTTCCTTCACTTTGTCCCTCACGCGCTGCGGGACTTTGTCCTCCCAGTCGTGGAACGGCGCGAGACCGATGCCGCCGTTTCTGAGATTCGACTCGCGGACGCCACCACGCAAGGTGCCTTTTTCCTGGAGTTCTTTAAGGGCATTGAACACCGCTACGTCCACGTTCTTCATCGCGCTCGTGACCAGCGCGGAGCGGACTTCGGGGTAGGTGAGATACTGGTCCACGTCCACGCCGATCGCCATCACGCCCGCGTCTTTCGCCTCGCGCAGCCCGCCGTTGCCCGTCGTGCCGCCGACGCCGAAAATCACGTCCGCCCCCTGGTTGATCATCGAGCGCGCCGTCTCCTTGCCTTTGGTGGGATCGGTGAAAGACGCGATGTAAGTGATAAGCACTTTCACGTCCGGGCGCATCCACTTCGCTCCGCTTTCATAGCCCTTGGCAAAACGCACTACAGGCGGAATCTCCATCCCGCACACCGCCCCAATGACGCCCGTTTTTGTCATCCCCCCCGCCACCACGCCCGCCAGAAAACCAACTTCGTCCTCGCGGAACATCAGGCTGGTCACGTTCTTCAAATCCTTCTGATACTCTTCCGCTTTGTAAGCGAAGTCAATGATGAGGAAGTGCACGTTCGGATACTGTTTCGCCTTCACCCGCGTCGCGTCGCCCATCAAAAACCCGACGGTGATGATGGGGTTGTAGCCTTCATGCACGAACTGGTCAATGTTCTTCTCGTAGTCGGTCGGCTGCTTGGATTCGACGAACCTTCCCTCGATGCCGAACGCTTTCATCGCGTCCTGCACGCCTTTCCACGCCGATTGGTTGAAGGACTTGTCGTTGACGCCGCCCACGTCGGTGACGAGGCCGACTTTCCGCTTAGCGCCAGAGGAGGACGGTGTAGAACTGTCGTCGCGTGAAGAGGCGGGGGGGCTGGCAGGGACGCCCGTCCCTACGTTGTTCCTGCCGCATGAGGTTAGTCCACACGACATAAGGTACAGAAAAACGGCTAATCTCCCATATTTTAAGCCCATAGGACGCCTCCCGAGGAAGTCATTCACGCACGGTAACCATAACGCGATTTGCGGTTTGTGTCAAGGAGCGGTTATAATGAAGTCCGTTGGCACGTCAGCACGTTGGCAGGTTGGCAGGTTGGCACGTTGGAACCTGCCAACGTGCCAACCTGCCAACTTTTTATATGGAGACAGCGTGGAAACTGCTCGCAGTGGCGGCGCTGGTGTTTGCGAACGCTTTTTTCGTGGCGGCGGAGTTCGCGCTGGTCAGCGTGCGGCGTTCGCGCATGGAGGAGTTAGCCGCGCAAGGCGTCCGCCTGGCGAAGGTGGTTCAACGCGCCACCGCTGACCTTGACCGCTACATCGCGGGCACGCAGTTGGGTATCACCATTGCCAGTCTGGGTCTGGGCTGGATTGGCGAAACAACGATGGCGCACCTTTTGGAGCCGTGGCTGCAGTGGCTTCCGCAGACGTGGAAAGGCGTGACAGCGCACTCCCTGGCGGTTACGGTCGCATTCATCGCCATTACCTTCATGCACGTCGTCTTAGGTGAACTGGTGCCCAAGTCGCTTGCGCTACAAAACCCCGACCGCACTGCGCTATGGGTCGCCAAGCCGATGGAGGTGTGCGTGCTGCTGATGCGCCCGTTCATCGCCGCGCTGAACGGCTGCGGCAACCTCGTGCTGCGCGCCCTACACCTGCAGACGACGGGCAGCCATCACCTCATCCACTCCGTCGAGGAACTGAAAATCCTTATCGAAGCCAGCCATGAAGGCGGCGTGCTGGACGCGGTGGAGCGCGACATGCTGCGCCGCGTGTTTCGCTTCTCCGAACTCATCGTCCGCGAGGTCATGGTGCATCGGATGGACATCGAAGGGGTGGAGGTCAACACCCCCTACGAGGAGTTGATGCAGATTGCCGCGCAAGGCAGTCACACCCGCCTGCCCGTTTACGAGGGCAACATAGACAATATCATCGGCGTTCTCTACATCCGCGATTTGCTGCAAGTTAGACGGGGCGACGGATCGGCGTTCAATCTGCGCCAACTCCTGCGCAAGCCGCTCCTCGTGGGCGAGACGATGTCGGTGGAGAACCTGCTGAATGCCTTCCGCCGCGAGAGGACCCAGATGGCGATTGTGGTGGACGAGTTCGGCGGCACGGCGGGCATCGTCACGCTCGAAGACGTGATTGAAGAAATCGTCGGCGAGGTGCAAGACGAGTTCGACAAAGAAGAACCCGTCATCGTCGAACGCGCGGACGGCACGGCGATCGTTAGCGGACAGACCCGTCTCGATGAAATCAACGAACGTTTTGACCTCAACCTCGAAGCCGAAGACGTGGACACCATTGGCGGCTTTGTGATGTCCCATCTCGGACGCCTCTGCCGCGTCGGCGATGCGCTCACGATTGATGGCGTGGAACTGCGCGTCGAAGAGATACGCGGGCGGCGAGTGCGTAAGGTGCTGCTGCGCAAGCAGGTCTCACCATCCGTCGAGGACGCGGACGATGCCGATGCTTAGAGCCTACTCTAAAAAACCCCGTTGCTCCTCGCGCAACGGCGTCCCTTTTGAACCACAACAGCGCGACGACGCCACGCCTTTCTTAATCCTAAACTTTTGCGTTTTGCCCTTTCCTGCGAAAATGCCGTCATGGCGAGCGGAGCGAGGCAATCCCCTGCGGCGGAGATGGCGGCAGTGGAGGGGATTGCTTCGCTCCGCTCGCAATGACCTTCTCCTGCAGCGGAGAAGGAGAGAAGCGCGAAACGCAAAAGTTGAGTTAATCGTTGGGTCGTCGTGTCGTGTTGGTTCAGCGGAGGCAACTGTCGCCTTGTCGCTGAGATGAATCGTGTGATA
>JANWYM010000604.1 GCA_025055355.1 Abditibacteriales bacterium | reverse complement strand
GATTGACGCGGAAACCGAAGCAGCCGGGCGGCGGCTGCGGGAGATGGGGCTACTGAGGGACTAATCGCATGGTCGCGCTGTATCTGGACGATTGTGCCGATGACGACCGCCTCATTGCCTTCCTCCAAAACGCGGGTTACACCGTCATTTCACCCCGTCAGGTGGGCACACGTCACGCGGATGACGACATCCATTTGGAATACGCCGCGCAACACGGCTGTGCTCTCATCACATACGACACGGACGACTTTCTCACATGGCACGCCGACTGGCAGGCGCAGGGACGCACCCACAGCGGCATTTTCCTCATCTACCGAGAAAACATCAAAGGCAAGGACATGACGCCGCCCGACATCGTCCGCGCCATCGGCAACCTCCTCGCATCCGGGCTTCCCATTACCAACGAGATTTACGTCCTCAATCACTGGCGTTGAGTTAGAGAATGACCAATGACCAAATCCCAAATCCCATAACGACGGGGTCAAAAGTTACGCCGTTGCTGACACCTTTTTTCCCCTCCCCCAAGGAGAGGGGAGTCGCGGGGGCGGCGCGGCGGGGCTTTTTGCCCCTCAACATCAGGCTTTTTTCGGGGCGGCAACACCAAGGAGAACTCCCCCCTTGGGGGAGGGGAAAGAGAATGATAGCAACCGCGTAACTCCTGAGGGTGACAGTGCAAGCAGTGTGCTGCGGAATGTCTTACCACGCCGTTCTCACAAAAGCGGATGCTTGGATAACGGGGTCGTTCGTAATCAATTCTAAATTGAGCAGACGCGTGGTGCCTGCAATCAAGTGGAACAGGATTGGCACTGAGTTTCTCCCTTTCTCACTTGCGATTTTCTCCGTTTCTGTGCTATACTCTCTCCCACGCAACAAGAGAGCGGGGAGCATCAATGATGACAGAAACAACGTCGTATGCAACGCCGCAGTTAGTGACCTGGGTGCTGGTGGGTATCGGGCTTTACTGGGCGTATTGCCTGTATTGGGGCATACGTGGCTACTTGCAAACGAAGTCGGCAGCAGGCTGGATGATTGCGGGCAGGAACTTGCCGGTGTGGTTGTTCGTGCTGGCGGGCACCGCCACCAGTTTTAGCGGCTGGACCTACATTGGGCATCCAGGCACGATTCAAAGCGCGGGGCTGAGTTACGCCTTCGCGGGGCTGTATGCCATTACCATTCCGTTCACGGGCGTGCTGTTCCTCAAGTGGCAGTGGATGATCGGACGGCGCTACGGGTTCGTCACGCCCCCCGAAATGTATCGCACCGTTTTTAACAACAGGATGCTGGGCTGGATGGTCGTGGTCATTGCCTTCTTCTACTCCCTCTTTTACGTGGCGGTGCAACTCATCGCATCGGGGCTGCTGTTCAACGTGCTGACGGGCGGGTTCATTCCCTACTTTTTGGGTGGGGTGCTTCTGTCGGCGGTGATGTTGTTTTACGTGATGGCGGGGGGACTGCGCACGATCGCCTGGGTGGACGCTTTGCAGGCGGTGCTGTTAGGGGCGGGGATTATGATTTTAGGTGCAGCGGTGGTCAATGGCTTGGGCGGCTGGGGCGCCCTGCTGGGGGCGATAGACCAGTTGCCCGCCCATTTCCGCACGATGGACCCGCACGGCGTTATACACTGGCTACCCAACTGGGAACATCCCGAAAGCAAAGTGAAGTTGTGGAGCGGGATGATGATGATGACTTACATGTTCGCCCTCGCGGGGATTCAATGCTCCCCGTCGTTTACGATGTGGGCGTTCAGCAACCGCCACCCGAAGGGGATGGCATGGCAGCAGGTGGTGGGGTCGGGGCTGATCATCGGCTTCATCCTGTGCGTGTTCAGCGTGATTCAAGGGATGGGCGCGTTGACGTTGGCGCAGGTGCAGGGGAATCAGGCTTATACCAAAGAAGGTTTGACCGCTCTCATTACGGGTGCGGGCGGTCTGGGTTCGGCGACGGATGCGATGGTGCCGCGCCTGATGATTGACTACCTGCCGCTGCCGCTGCTGGTGCTGGTGTCCATCGGCGGGCTGGCGGCGATTCAGTCCACCGGCGCGCCCTACATCAGCAGCGCGGGGGCGATTTTAGCCCGCGACCTCATCGGGCAACTGTTCGCCCACCGGCGGCAGGTCGTCCCGCACCATCCGCCGCTCACCCTCCACCAACTCCGCAGCGACAGCGTGCAAATCTGGTGGGCACGGCTGTTCTGCTTTCTGATAGTGATGGGGTCGTTTGTCATTGCTTGGTTCAATCCCGATTTAATCGTGATGTTGGGCGGGCTGGCGGTGTCGCTGAGTTTCACCCTGAGCGTGCCGCTGTTCGTGCTGTGCTACAAACCCGCGTGGGTGTCGGGCAAGGCGTTGGGGTGGGGGGTGCTGGCGGGCGTGATTGCTGTGTTTGCGACTTACCTCTTTCCGGAGTATCGCTACCCGCTTACGATTCACAGCGCGGGATGGGGGCTGCTCGCCACGGTGATGGTGACCTTCCTCGTCAGCCGCTTCGCCCAACCTACGGCGGAGGAAGTCAAGTTTCAGCAAGACATCCACGACTACTGGCGCAAGGTTGACCCCGAGGCATTTGCGCCGCGCGCGTTGGCGTGGCGGCGGGCGGTGCCTTTCTTCGCGGCGGCATGGTGGCTGCTGTTCGTGGGACCGGGCATCGCGCTCATCGGCGACAATATGCCCCGCGTGTTCGGTTTGCCGCCGCTGTGGGTGTGGCTGCTGCTCGGTTGGGTGACGGGCGTAATGCTGTTAGCGGTGATGGCGTGGGGCGCGCGGCTGTCCGCCCCCCCGCAGCAGATGCCCGAGCCGATCAGCCAAGAGGCGGAGAGGACGATTACCACCGCTTGAGAAGATCAAGCGGTTTACGATACGGACAAACTCCCCCGCGTTACTTTGTTCACGCCATCGGCAACCTCCTCGCGTCGGGACTTCCCATTACCAAACATAAACTTTTGCGTTTCACTCTGCCTGACAGTAGGGCGAGGAGTCCTTTGCCGCCTTAAGGCTGTCAACGGATTTCGGTAACGGATTAAACGGATTGCTTTCGGATTCGACGCCGACGCCATCTGTTTAATCCGTCTGTCAACGGATTTCGGTA
>JANWYM010000603.1 GCA_025055355.1 Abditibacteriales bacterium | reverse complement strand
CAACCTCCTATGTTTCCCCTATCGGAAGGGGACAGGGAGGTTGACGGAGAGGCTCTTCATCAGTCAACGGGTGCACCAGGCGGATTGACCTATCGTCGCATTGACTCAACATTGTTACGATGTCCGACTCTCATGCCACCCTAAAATATCCGCGCGCGGCGTTGGCGCTGGCGATGCAGAAGTGGGAGAAGTTCCACGCGACGCGAGCGACGACCTCCGCGCTGTTTCATCGCTTCTACCTCGGCGCGGTGACGTGCAACGACGCGCCCGACCAGCGGTACAACGTCGCGCTGGCGTGGGTGGGACAGGACGGGGCTGTGCGCACCGTCAGCGGTGGCTACCTCATCAACGAGCAGCCGCAAACCCCGCCAGGACAGATTGTGTTTAACTCCATTCAACGGGGCAACAAACTCATTGGCGTCTACTCGCTCCTCTATGACGATGGCAGAGCACAAAGAGCGCGCGCCTTTCTGCATTGGTCGCTGCCCCCGTCGGCAGGTGAAACGTGGGTTGAAAGTCTACGGGTCTCCACGTATCCTATCTCTCTGGGTGACGCTACCGCGCTGTTTTTCAGCGACAGCTGCGTTTACGTAGCGGTGATGCCTCTTACGGGGGCGTCGGACCTCGGCGAAATGGGCGTGCTGCACGAGGAGTCTCAGGGATGGACGCTCTCGCTCTACGACCGCCTACCCTCAGAGCCACACGCCCAGTGGGGTCCGCAGTTGGTGGGCTACGTTTTGGAAGTGGCTTCGTCCGAGGAGTTTGCAACGCTGAACGATTTTCGGCGGCACATTGCCCAAGTGGAGGTGGAGGACATTCTGGAAGGCAACGTGCGCACCATTACCTACCTCCGTGGTGACGAAGGCTTATGTTTGGCGGTGGCAGTGGGGTGGGAGCGTGAAGCGCGTCGGGCTTTTTTGCCGTCGGATGAACCTGCGCCCGTCTCATCCGTATAAACCGTCAGCGGCGCAGAGAGGTCGAACGTTCCATGGTGAGCGACGAGCGGCTGATGGAGAGAGTCAAGTCAGGCGATGCGGAAGCGTTCGACGCGCTGTGGCAGCGACACGGCAAGGCGATTTTCAATTTCATCTATCGCTTCGTGGGCGACCGCCAAGAAGCCGAAGACCTGACCCAGGAGACGTTCGTGCGCGTGTTGCAAAATGCGCCGTCGTTCAACTCGCACCAGCGGTGGACGACGTGGGTGTATCACATCGCCACCAATCTCTGCATTGACACCCATCGCAAGGCGCAGCATCGCCAGGCGGTCTCATTGGACGAGTGCCTCGGCGAAGACGACCAGACGCTGGGCGATATCCTGCCCGACCCGCAGGCGAACACGGAAGAGATGGCGCAACAGCGCGCCCTGCGGCGCGACATCCGCCGAGCGATTCGGGCTTTGCCGATGGAGCAGCGCATGGTGGTGTTGTTAAGCCAGTATCAGGGGATGACCTATCAAGAAATCGCCGAGGTGATGGGCTGTCCCCTTGGCACGGTCAAATCGCGGATGCATCATGCGCTCAAAGCCTTGCGCGCCGCCCTGAAGGAGTGGATGTAAGTGGACTGCAAAAACGTCCAAGCCAACCTGAGCGACTTCGTGCTGGCGGAACTGAACGAGACGGACACGCTTGACATCGTGCGACATCTCGCCTCCTGCCGCGCCTGCGCGTTGGAAGAAAGCGAAACACGGAAGTTGACCTACCTGTTGGGCGCGTGGGACGCAGTGGAGTGGCGTGCTGATTTGACGAGGAGAATTCAGACGGCGGCTGCTCAATATCTGTCGCTGTTAGGGCAAAACACCTCCCCCGCAGATGCCGAAGATATCTCGTGGCGCGACCGCTGGAACAGCCTCATTGAAGCCGTGCGCAACGCCCAGCGCCGCTGCGCCCCCGTGACCTACAGCATGTTGGTGGCAGCCATCGTGGGCATGTTGCTCGTGCTGCTCAAGCAGCCGCGCCAACCCGTCGACCCCACACTCGTCTTTCTGGCGGGCATCTGGTGGGCGACGGTGGCTAACGGGCTTTTCCGTCTGGCGTTGAGCGGTGAGGAGCCAACCAACGGCGCGGCGGACGGCAACAAAACGAAAGTGGACCTGCGCGCCACGACCATCGCTGGCACCGCCGCCGCCACCGCTGTCGCTGCAATGTTCATCGGCGCCAACCTGCTCAACGTCGTCGAGTTCGTTCAGCAAATCACCAAGAACACACAAGTCGGCAACTACGTCCCTGTTATCTGTTTCAGCGCGGCATCGCTGGTGGTCGTCGCGCTCTCGATATCCGCCCTCGAGAAAATGATGCCCCATCGCGGGCGCATCAGCGGCACCCTGGTCGGGCTGATTTACAGTTCCGTTATCGTGCCTTTGCTCTACCTTGCCAACGAATGTCGCCTGGACCCCGTGCTGGGATTGTGCACGTTAGGCACCATCGCGGGCGCGGTGGTCGGAGGGCTGTTGGGAGACACCTTCTTAAACACAAAAACGATTTCACGCGCATGGAGGGAAATGGAACTATGAAGATTGCCTGGCATACTTTGTCACTCAAATCCAAGTCCCGCATCGAACTGACCGACCTGACGGAACGGTTACGTGAACTGCTGCAAGAAACCAAAATCCGCGACGGATTCCTCCACCTCATGTCGCTGCACACCACCACCGCCCTGTTCATCAACGAGTGGCAGAACGCCCTCCTTGAGGACATCCGCGAGTTCATCCACTCTCTGGTGGATGACGAGAGAGAATACAAGCATAACTCCCCCGAGTTCTCCGACTGCGAGCGTCAGAACGCCACCTCCCACCTACGCAGCCTACTGCTGGGCGGCAACAAAAGCCTCACCGTCCTCATCCGCGAAGGACGCCTTCTTCTGGGCAGATGGCAGCGCGTCATCTTCGCCGAACTGGACGGACCACAGGACCGAATGCTACAAGTGCAGATTATAGGGCAGTAGGTATCCCTATCGGGGGTAAGTTTTTTTTTTTCAAAACCCTCCCAACGTTACATTGTCTTTCCCCTCCCCCAAGGGGAGGGGAGTTCTCCTCGGCGCTGCGGCGACGAAAAAAGCCTGATTTAAGGGCAAAAAGCCCCGCCGAGCCGCTCCC
>JANWYM010000602.1 GCA_025055355.1 Abditibacteriales bacterium | reverse complement strand
CACGACGTTTCCGGCGAACATGGGGCTGGGCGTTATCGGTTCGGAGGAGGTCTGCTATCGCTTTGGGCAGATGGTGGGAGAGGAATCGCGGGCGGTGGGCGTCCATCTCGTCAGCGCGCCGGTCGTGGACGTCAACAGCAACCCGGAGAACCCTGTGATTGGCGTGCGCAGTTTTGGTGAGGAGCCGGAGTTGGTGAGTCGGTTGGGCGTTGCGACGCTGCGCGGCATTCAGTCAGCAGGTGCGATAGCGATGGCGAAACACTTTCCCGGTCACGGCGATACGGCGGTGGACTCTCATCTCGGCGTGCCGACGGTGGCGCATCCGATTGAACGACTGCAAAGCGTGGAGTTGCAGCCCTTTCACGCTGCCGTCGCTGCAGGCGTCCAAAGCCTCTGCACCGCTCACGCTCTCTACCCCGCGCTGGATGATACGCCCAACACGGTGGCGACCGTTTCGCCCAAAATCCTCGGCAGTTTGCTGAGAACGGCGATGGGCTACGACGGTCTGGTGTTCTCCGATTGTCTGACCATGCAAGGCATTGTGCAGACGGTCGGAACGGCGCGGGGCGCGGTGGAGTTCATCCAGGCGGGGGGCGACGTAGCGATTGTCTGCCACACCTTCGACGCACCCGTTGAGGCGTTTGAGGCGGTGCTGAAAGCGGCGCAATGGGGCGGACTTAGCGAGGAACGCATCAATCAATCCGTGCGGCGCGTGTTGGAGGCGAAGGAGAAGTTGGGGCTGCTGGACAGCCCGTTCGTAGACGTTGACGCGGTGACGGACGTGGTGGGAACAGCGGACAAAATCGCCTTCGCGCGACAGGTGGCAGCGAACGCGGTGACGGTCATCAAGGACGAAGCGCACCTTCTGCCTCTGCGATTGCCTGCCGAAGCGCCCCTGCTGCTGCTCTGTCCGCCCGAAGCCGAACCGCTGGCGCAGGTCGTCCGCGAAAACCACCCGAACACGGTCGTCATTTCGCCAGCCGACGCATCGCGGACGGTCTCTGAACTGCAACGCAGTCACACCTTCATTGCCGTTTACTGGCACAGGTGCGCGAGTTGGGGCAAGGTGCCAGAGGGCGAGGAAAAGTTGTCGCAGTATTTCCGACAGCATCCGCGCAGCATCCTCATTAGCCTCGTTTCGCCCTACGAAGCGCGGCGCTTCGCGCACGCTTCAACGATAGTGACCGCGTTCAGCGCGAAGGAGACGAGCCAGAAGGCGACAGCGGACATGATTTTCAAGCGGTCACGTGGATAACAGCCTCCAGAATGAATGGCTTTCCCACCGACACAAGGTCGGCAGCAGGGTCCAACTTTAGTCAGTTCAGTATAAAGGCAATGCAAGTCGCCTCATGGAGAGACTACTCAGAAAGGAATCTTCGCGCCGAGTCAACCAACAAATCGCGCACCCAGACGCTGCGCATGAAGTCACTGCCGACGCGGCGCCCCGCTCGGCGGATGCGGTCATGGACCTCTTTCATGGCAGCGATGACCTCGGGGTGGTGCGGCTCGCCGGGGAAGCCCAGCCCCTGCGCGAAGTCGTTCGGTCCGATGCTGAAGTAGTCAATCCCCTCCACGCTCAGGATGTCATCGAGGTTGTCCAGCACGCCTTTGTCTTCGAGCAGCGCGCCGACGAGCAAGTTGTCGTTGCTCTGCCGATAATACGCCGCTTTGTCGCCGATTTCCAAGTCATAGTCGCAGCCTCGGTTGCCGCCGAACGACCGTTCCCCCACGGGTCCGAAGTAGCAGGCTTTGACGAGTTGTTCCGCGTCGGCTTTCGTGGCGATGTGCGGTCCCAAGATGCCTTGAATCCCTCGGTCGAGAAACTGCAAGATCGTGGATGAGTGAACGTTCGGCACGCGAGCGATAGGGGTGATGCCGACAAGTTCAGCGGCGCGGCAGACCTCTTCAATCTGCTCCAGCGAAAACGGTCCATGCTCGCCGTCAATCCACACGAAGTCAAAATCGAGCCGCCCCAAAATCTCAACGATGTGGGGCGAGGGGAAGTTCAGGTTGAACCCGCGCGCGATGCGTCCCTCGCGCAGGGCGGCTTTGATGCGATTGGGTGGTCTCATACTCACGCTCCTTCGGTGTAGGACAAGTTGCCCATGCGTCTTAACAATCTCAGCCTATATGCTACCACATCAGTGCGATTGCAGAAAATAAACGATAACGACCACCACCGCCAACACGATACGATACACTACAAACGGCGCCAAACTACTGCGCCGCAGGTAGTTGAGCAGAAAGCCGATGGCAAGGTAGCCCGCGACGGCGGCGCTGAGGATGCCCAGCACGAGCGTGATCATTGCGCCGTCGGGCAGACCGTCTTTGAGTTTCCGCGCTTCCCACAGCGCCGCGCCGAACACGATGGGGGCGGACATCAGAAACGAGTAGCGGGCGGCGGTTTCGCGGGTGAAGCCGATAAGCAAGCCGGTGGTAATCGTGATGCCCGAACGCGAGACGCCGGGGATGAGGGCGAGGGCTTGCGAGCAGCCAATGGCTAAGGCGTTGCCCGTCGTCATCTCTTCCATCGTTCGTCGGTTGAGTGCCGCGCGGTCCACCAGCCACATCACCACCCCCATGACTGCGAGACACGCTGCCATCAGCAGCGGCAGGTCGTGCATCTTTTCCTCAAGTTGGAGTTTGCTCAGCACGATGCCGAACACGCCGCCCGGCACGCAGCCGAGCAGGACGAGTTTGAGCAAGGGGCGCTGTTTCGGGTCGAAGAGCAATCCCAACCATTCGTGGCGGAAGTAGACGAGGAGCGCGAGGAGAGTGCCGAAGTGCGTGGCAACGTCGAAGAGGAGGTTTTGGTTCTGGGCGAAGTGCCAGTCGAAAAAGTGATGCGCCAGCGCGAGGTGCGCGGAACTGCTGACGGGGATGAACTCGGTCAAACCTTGAACGACGCCCAAAAAAACGCTTTGCCACCAGTTCAAGTTATCATTGCCTCCGTTTCGGGGGTGGTTCTGTGGACGCCCTACCCCATGCGATAGTGCATCAACGCCATTTCGAGCGCGGCGGCTACCGGCGTGGCTAAGAGCCTATCCGAAAACCGAGTAGCGCAGGCTTCCAGCCTGCATAAAAATGATGT
>JANWYM010000601.1 GCA_025055355.1 Abditibacteriales bacterium | reverse complement strand
CATCCCCAACCCGACGCGGCGTTAAGCGACGGACCGAATATGCTGCCGCTGGAACAGCTGACGGGGCTGCTGAGACAGGCGAAGGCTATCAGTCAATCGGTCAAAGAGGATTCTGGGAGTGGGCTCTAAGAGCCCCTCCGAAGGCTCCGTAGCACCGACATCCTGTCGGCATTTTGTGCAGGCTGCAAGCCTGCGCTACGCGCTTCTCTCCATCACTACTGCAGGAAAGCGTCATTGCGAGCGGAGCGAAGCAATCCCCTCCGCTCGTAATGACAGGCGTTTTCGAAGGAGAGGACAAAACGCAAAAGTTTAGCTCTTAAGTAAGTCCTCGCCCCGTCACCCTGGTAGCCCCAAGCCGATACGCCTCCAGCGACGCGCCGAGAGGACGCCGCCCGCGCCCGTCGAAATGGCATCGTGGGCAGCCGTAGAGAACGCTAAGATTGTGGGTTTGGCGATTCATCGCCGTCGGATAACGCGCGCAGAGGGACGGAGAGGAGGAAACCAGCCCGATGAAGCGATGGAGTATCCCGTTTTGCCTGATATGGATCGGGGGAGTGGTGACGGTGGCGCAGGGCGCGGCGAAGGAGGCGCACAAAAGGAGTAACGCGATGAAGTTGTGGTATGAGCAGCCAGCGCGTCAGTGGGTCGAGGCGCTGCCGATAGGCAACGGACGGTTGGGGGGGATGGTGTTCGGCGGCGTGTTTGAAGAGCGCGTGCAGTTCAACGAGGATACGCTGTGGACGGGCAAGCCGCACGAGTATCATCGCGAGGGTGCCGTCAAGTTCCTACCGATTCTCCGCCAACTGCTGTGGGAGGGCAAGCGGCAGGAGGCGGAGGAGTTGGCAATGCGGGAGTTCATGAGCGTCCCGCTGCGGCAGAAGGCCTACCAGCCGTTCGGCGATTTGCGCTTGCGGTTTGTCGCGCAGGCTTCCAGCCCACCTGCCGACGGGATGACGGCGCTCCAAGTGACAGATTATCGGCGGGAACTGGACTTAGACGCTGCCGTGGCGCGCGTGCGCTATCGCGTGGGCGATGTGACCTACGAGCGGCAGGTGTTTGCGAGTCATCCCAACCAAGTCATCGTCGTGCGCATTTCCGCTGACAAGCGCGGGCGCGTCGGTTTCACGGCGCAGATGGATAGTCCCCATCCGTCGGCGCGGTGTCGCGCGGTGAACGGCGAGCAACTCGCCCTGTTCGGACGGGTGCAGGAGGACGGGCTGACATTTGAAGCGCGGCTGCGTGTCGTTGCCGACGGCGGGCGGGTGGTCGTTCAAGACGATAAAGTGGTGGTGGAAAACGCGGACGCCGCGATGCTGCTGCTCGCTGCGGCTACGAGTTTCAAGAACTTCCGCGACATCAGCGCAGACCCCGCCCAGCGCTGCGAAGCGACGCTGCAAGCCATCCGGGGCAAAAAGTTCGATGCGCTGCTGAAGGCGCACCTCGCAGACCATCGGCGCTTGTTCCGCCGCGTGTCGCTGGACTTGGGCAGCAGCGACGCCGCACATGAACCGACCGACCGACGGCTCCAAGCCGTGCGCCAACGCGACGACCCCGAATTAGTGGCGCTTTACTTTCAGTTCGGGCGCTACCTCCTCATCGCCAGCAGCCGCCCCGGCGACCAACCCGCCAACTTGCAGGGCATCTGGAACGACCAGTTGAACCCGCCGTGGGACAGCAAGTGGACGGTGAACATCAACACCGAGATGAACTACTGGCTCGCCGAGACGACGAACCTCTCTGAATGCCACGAGCCGCTGTTTGATTTAATCAGCGAGGTCGCCATCACGGGACGCAAGACGGCGCAGGCGCATTACGGCTGTCGCGGCTGGGTGCTGCACCATAACACCGACCTCTGGCGCGGCACCGCGCCCATCAATCACGCCGATCACGGCATCTGGGTCACCGGCGGCGCGTGGCTCTGCTGGCATCTCTGGGAGCATTACCTGTTCACCGGCGATCGAAAATTCCTGGCGCAACGCGCCTACCCTCTCATGAAGGAAGCAGCGACCTTCTTCGTGGACTTTCTGGTGCCAGACCCCAAAACTGGCTGGCTCATCAGCACCCCGTCCAACTCCCCCGAGCAGGGCGGACTGGTCGCGGGACCGACGATGGACCACCAAATCATCCGCGCCCTTTTCGCCAGCACGCGTGAAGCCGCGAACATCCTGGGCGTTGATGCAGAGTTGGCAGCGCAGTTGGCGGAGTTGGCGCCCCGCATCGCGCCCAATCAAATCGGCAGATACGGGCAACTGCAGGAGTGGCTGGAGGACAAGGACGACCCGCAGAACACGCACCGCCACGTTTCGCACCTGTGGGGCTTGCATCCGGGCAACGAAATCACGCCGCTGAGAACGCCCCTCTTAGCGGAAGCGTGCAAGGTCACGCTGCGGCATCGCGGCGACGGCGGGACGGGTTGGAGCAAGGCATGGAAAATCAACCTCTGGGCGCGGCTGCTCGACGGCGACCACGCCCACAAATTGCTCATTGAAGCCCTCGCGGACAACACCTATCCCAACCTCTTCGATGCGCACCCGCCCTTTCAGATTGATGGCAACTTCGGCGGCACAGCAGGCATAGCGGAAATGTTGCTGCAAAGTCACGCGGGCGAGATTCACTTGCTCCCCGCGCTGCCGAAAGCATGGCTGAATGGCAGCGTCAAAGGGCTGCGGGCGCGCGGCGGGTTTGAGGTGGACATCGTGTGGAAAAACGGGCAACTGCACGCCGCCACCCTTAAATCGCTTCTGGGCAACCCCGCGCGCGTGCGCGCCGCTGTGCCGCTGACGGTGACACGCAACAAGAAGGCGATTCAGACGCAGACCATCGAACCGTCCGTCATCGGCTTCAACACGACAGTAGGTGGAGTCTATCAGTTGCAGCCGAGCGCCAGATAGGAAACTGGGCATCTGTTAGGCGTCCAGTGAGGTTTCGGATAGGCTCTTTAAAGGGCAGTGACATCAGTTCAGGGAGTCGCCCATGCCCCGACGCGTTGGGATACCACGCCGTATGAAAATCATCCTCGTCCTCGTCGTCGTCCTCGTCGCCGGTCGTTTTTGAGGTTCGAGAACGAGGACGACGACGAGGACGAGGACGATTTTCA
>JANWYM010000600.1 GCA_025055355.1 Abditibacteriales bacterium | reverse complement strand
CTCGATGAACTCCAAAGCCTTGACGTTCAACTCGTTGAGAATCTGTGCCTGCATCCGCGCTAACACCTCGCGCTCGCGCTGGTCCGCCGGTTTGACCAGCAGACGCGGCAGGGGTTGACGCACCTTCACCTGCGCCTCCTTCCGCGCCGACAGCGCCAGCGACACCACGCGGCGCAGGGTGGCGACGTCCTCGACCAGCCGCTCGTCTTGCAGCGCGGGATTGACCGTCGGATATGAACAGAGATGCACGCTCTCAGGCGCCTCCGCAAACACAGAGCGCACTAAGTTCTGATACATCTCCTCCGCCGTGAACGGCACAATCGGAGCGATGAGCCGCGCGAGCGTCACCAGGACGTCGTAAAGCGTCTGATAGGCAGCGGCTTTATCCTCATCGTCCTCGCTCTTCCAGAACCGCCGACGGCTCTGCCGCACATACCACGTCGAGAGGTCATCAACAAACCGCTCCACCTCGCGGGTCACGGCGGCGGCATCGAAGTTCTCCAGCCGGTCATTGCACACCGCGATGAGTTGCTGCAATCGCGCCAGAATCCATCGGTCCAGTTCGTTGGCAGGTTGGCAGGTTACAACGTTAGAACCTTCAACTTGCCAACCTGCTAACGTGAGACGCGGTTTGTCCAGATTCGCATACTCGATGAAGAACCTGTAGCAGTTCCACAGCGTCAGCATTTTGCGCTTGACTTCGTTCGCCGGACCGTAGCCGAAGCGAAAAATCTGGTTGAGCGGCGCGGAGGCGTAGACCCAGCGCATCGGGTCCGCGCCCATCTTCTCGGCGGCTTCGTCGAAGGGGATAGCAGTGCCGGCGCTCTTGCTGAACGGCTCGCCGTTTTCGTCGCGCATCTCCTCGTAGGTCTGCACCTGCAGATACGGCGTGCGGTCTTCGAGCGTGACCGACATGAACAGAAGTGAGTAGAACCACAGTCGAATCTGCTCGCGCATTTCGGAGATAAACGCCGCCGGAAACCAACGCGACCACGCCGACTCGCCGTTGACCGTCGTTTCTTCGGAACGGAGGGAGCGAATCGCGTCTTTGCCCAGATGGTCGGGCAGATAGTTCAGCGTCGAATACGGCACGATGCCCGCGTCCAGCCAGCAGTCCCCCACTTCGGGGATGCGCTCGACGGCGTTGCCGCACTGCAGGCATTTGATTTTGACTTCATCAATCCACGGGCGGTGGAGTTCAGGCAGGGCGTCCACCGCGTCGGGGTTGATGGCGCGCGCGCGCAGTTCGGCTTTCGTGCCGACGACGGTGCGTTTGCCGCAGTCGCACAGGTAAATGGGCAGCGGCAGCCCCCAGAACCGTCGGCGCGAGATGCACCAGTCGCCCATGTTGTCCAGCCAGTTCTGCATCAAACTCTCGCCGTATTCGGGAATCCATCGCACCGTCGCGGCTGCCCGCTTCATCGCTGGGCGGATTTCTTCACAGGAAATGAACCACTCGTCCACCAAGCGGAACACCAGCGGCGTCTTGCAGCGCCAGCAAATCGGATAGCGGTGTGTGTAATCGCCCCACGCGACCAGCACGCCTTTTTTCTGTAAATCGTCGCGGATGAGTTCCGCCGACTCGGTGACGTGCTTGCCCTCCAGCCAGCCGAAGCCCTCCACAAAGTAACCGTTCTCATCCAGCGGCACGAGCGTGTCTAAGCCGAATTGCTGGCTGAGTTCGTAGTCCTCCCCACCGCAACCGGGGGCGATGTGGACGATGCCCGTCCCCTCTTCCGTCGAGATCGCCTCCCACGGAATCGTGCGGCGCCGGACGCGCGCTTGCGCGGGCAGGTCTTGCATCGGACCGTCGTAGGTCAAGCCGAGGAGTTCACTGCCTTTCACTGTGCCTAACACCTCGTAGGGCAAGTTGATAACTTGCCCTACCGCCTCCACCCGTTCGGCGATGAGATAGTAAACATCCCCGTTGATGCGCACTTGGGCATAGTCCAAATCGGGCTGGATCGCCAGGGCGGTGTTGGACGTCAACGTCCACGGCGTCGTCGTCCAGACGAGGAAGTATGCTGACCCCCTCTCACTCTCCCCCTTGGCAAGGGGGAGAGGGTGGGGGTGAATTTTGCAGCGGAAGTAAACCGACGGGTCTACCTTCTCGATGTAAGAGTCCACGAGTTCATGCTGACTTAGCGAGGTGCCGCAGCGCCAGCACCACGGCATAATGCGCCGCCCCTGATAGAGCCAGCCCTTCTCCTCGCATTTTTTGAGGAAATACCAGATATGCTCGATGTTGTTGTCGTCCATGGTGAAGTAGGAGGCGGGGCGACCGTTTTCGTCATACCAGCGCATCCACTGTCCGAGGCGGATGGACTGCTGCGTGATGCGTTCGGCAAACTGCTCGACGCGGGCGCGGCACTCGCGGGAGAACCTCTCCAGCCCGTAGTTGAGGATGTCCTGCTTGGAGTTGAAGCCCAACTGCTTTTCCACCTCGACCTCCACCCACAACCCCTGACAGTCGAAGCCGTTCTGCCACCGCTGGTCATAGCCCTGCATCGCCTTGAAGCGGCAGTAGATATCTTTGTAGGTCCGCCCCCAGCCGTGATGGACGCCCATCGGGTTGTTGGCGGTGATGGGCCCGTCAATGAACGACCAGCGCGGTCCGCCTGCGTTCTTCGCCCGCAGTTTATCGAAGATACGCCGCTCCTGCCAGAATTGCAGGATGCGATGTTCCATCTCAGGATAATTCACTTGTCCATCAAACGGCTTGAACATAGGAAGATACGACGCCTCCTTCATGCTTTTTCCCATTCTCCGTTCATTGACACCCGCTTGCCGCAGAAGTCGTTTGAGGAGGTCAACGCTCACATCTCCTCGGTGCGGATTGGGAATGCGCACCTTGAGGGAACCCTTTACCATAAACTCATGTTTTGCCCCTGCGCGCGGGCCTGTAAAGCCAAGCGCGCAACTTCCGAATCACTTCCCGTCTCGGCAAAGGATGTAACATTGCACGCTGCCTTCAAGTTGAGATCAATCCCGTCAATCACAGGTAAGGGATCATGGTCATACACTTTCAGCAGCAGCCAATCTTCCAGCACCGTCTGCAACTCCCGACGACACTCCCCGACCGTGCGACCCGTCGCCCATAC